>JBJELP010000017.1:14085-20177 GCA_051879215.1 Lachnospiraceae bacterium | reverse complement strand
GGCAAGTATGATCGGGTGATCAAAGGTGCAAAACAGGGAACCGGAATTGCCATGGGAGTATCCACCACCATTACGGTGCTGATTCTGATTTTCGGCAGATATCTGATGGGTATTTTTACGGAAACAGAAGCGCTGGTGGATCTGAGTATGCGTATGATGAGAATCCTGGCAGTGGGATATATTGCAATGGCAGTTACCCAGAGTCTTTCCGGTGTTATGCGCGGTGCCGGAGATACCATGACACCCATGTGGATTTCCATGATTTCAACCATTGTGATTCGTGTACCGGTGGCTTACGGAATTTCATGGCTTACAAGAACGCCGGAACTGCCCCACGGACGCTGTGAATGTGTATTCATTTCCCTGTTGATATCCTGGACAATAGGTGCAATTCTGACATTTATTTTCTACCGCCGCGGCAAGTGGAAGGAAAAAGCGATTCAATAATGGAAAATGCTGTGCGGAGACTGCGCACGGATTCGAATAGGAAAATGTTTGCTTTGCAAACCGAATCCGGCGCCAAATCTCCGCAAGTATTGATTTGAATGAAGGATGATACCTCAGCGTTTCATTACGTCAATAAGTGATCCTCTCGATTGTTACTCGATTTTCTATAATTTCCGAAACAGTTTCAATAATATGGTTTCTTTCATGGGGAGAGAGATTTTTATAATAATGTTCGACTGTGTCTGTCAGATAGGCACGGTTCAACAGTGCTTTTAAGGAACATTCAAACAAATCCATTTCTTTTGCAAAAAAGCGATCTTTTGCATTGGTATCACTTTCGTCATCTGCATCCAGAGACAATATGATCCGGGCTGTATTGTATGAAGTAACAAGTGTAGTTGGATAATCATATATATGCAATTCATCATCTTTTAAAGCATATCGAAATTCCGCTTTTCGCATTCGTGCATCAGGAACACACCCTTTTTGAAACCGGCGGATCATTGCATATGCTTTATCCGGTGTATCAGAAGTATACTCTTCAGGAAGAATGATATGCATATGGATTTTATCCGGAGAAAAGAATCGTTTCTTTTCCTCAGATGCCAGCAGGCAGCCCATGTTGATTCTCTCCAATGTCCGAAATACAAAGTTTCCAACATAGCCGCAGGCTGTGCTTGCCGCGGCTCCAATAACAACCGGAGAGATGGTATTCATATTGTCTTTGATATATGCATCTATATGGTGGACCGCAGAATGCAGGCTTTCCATATAATTGATCAGAGTCTGACCGGCATTTCCATAAGTACTCCGTTGGTCGGGATGGTAGATTATTCTTTTTACGGCCAGAGAGTTGTGATTTCCGGTCAGATCATCCGGCATTCTCACTTCTTCATCAGTTAAAAGAATGACACGCGGTAATCCCAGTGCCATTACACAAAGGCCGATTTCAAAGAGAACATTATCACGCATGGTAGGTGTCTCCTGTTCAATACCATTTCGCAGGATATAGGTTCTGTCATGTCCTTCGCATATCAAAACAGCAAAATCAAATGAAGGTATTTTTTTGATCAGCATAGGAAGCAGGGAAATATTATTCATATCGTGTGCACCTGCAAACAAATCACGCCAGTAGACACAGGAATATCCTTTATCTGTCAGCTTATCTTTTACATACTCAAGAATTCCGTTTTCCTCTGAAATTCCGGAAGAAAATAAAACAACGTTTATGGAACGCATATAATTCACCTGTCTATTTACAAATTTACCGATACATACTTACATGTAATGATCCTTTGTGTGCTGAATATATAGCATATATCAGCATGAACGTCAATGATTTACTATGAAAGTCACGGACAGCAGACATGTGACAGAGCATGCCTGAATGCGGCATCATGTTGTGGCTGTCACTGCATCCGGAAGTTTCGGTATCGTCTGATATGCAGAGGATAGAAATAGAAATAGTAACGGAGCGGGGACTTTCTGTAAATTAAACACATTTCTCTATAAAGTGTGGCTATCTATATGGGTATATCTGTCATATAATGAGATGCGTGAAGAGAAGAATGAAATGATAAGATGACAGAAAGTTGTAACACAGCAGATAGATTGTATCGGTGCAAAACAGACCGAAATCTGTGTAGAATCAGTATGCTTTTTATTTTGTGATACAATTCACTGGAAAAGTATGGGTGCTGCCGTTGAGGTGTTGTCTGGCATGGACGGTCCGGAAATGTAATCCACTGTTATCATGCCGGGCATCGGTCTTAACTGAGATGGAGTCTTCTGCTGGAGAAACAGCAGTGGTATTACCTGTAATGGAATCTCCTGCTGGAGAAACAGCAGCGGAAAGGAAATGTGATATGAAAAAGAATGGTATTATTGAAATTAATCATTTACATAAAAGCTTTGGAAATGTAAAAGCTGTGAATGATCTGAGTTTTCGCGTTAAAGAAGGCGAGTTATTTGCCTTTCTTGGAATTAACGGTGCAGGAAAATCCACAACGATCAATATTCTCTGCGGTCAGCTGTCAAAGGATCAGGGCAGTGTACATATTTGTGGGACAGATCTGGATACGGATCCGGATGGAATCAAACGCAGTCTTGGGGTGGTATTCCAGAATTCTGTTTTGGATAAAGATCTGTCTGTACGGGATAATCTGGAAAGCAGGGCAGCCCTGTATGGTATTCGCGGAAAAGCGTTTCAGAAACGGTTGACAGAACTGGCACAGCTTCTGGAATTTGAAGATCTGCTGAAACGAACAGTGGGAAAATTGTCCGGAGGACAAAGACGCAGAATTGACATTGCGAGAGCTCTTCTGCACAGACCGAAAATCCTGATTCTGGATGAGCCTACCACCGGTCTGGATCCGCAGACACGAAATATTCTCTGGAGAGTTATCAGTGATTTGCGAAAGAATGAAAATATGACGGTATTTCTGACGACACATTATATGGAAGAGGCAGCAGATGCGGATTATGTTGTGATTCTGGATCATGGACAGATTGTGGCAGAAGGTACTCCTCTGGAATTGAAGAACACTTACACCGGAGATTTCATTACCATTTACGGGGTGGAAGAAGAGCAGATCAGAAAACTGGATAAAAAATATGAAGTAATCCGGGATGCATACAGAGTATATGTACCGGACACGGCTGCGGCAACGGAATTGATCCTGAAGCAGCCGGAACTGTTCCGGGATTATGAGATTACAAAAGGCAGGATGGATGACGTATTCCTTGCCGTAACAGGAAAGAAACTGACAGGAGGAGCGGAAGCATGAGCGGACTGGGCGCATTGATCAAACGGAATACCAAATTATATTTTAAAGATAAAGGGATGTTCTTTACTTCTCTCATCACTCCTATGATTCTGCTGGTACTGTATGTTACTTTTTTAAGCAGTGTATACGAAGATTCCTTCCGTTCTGCGCTGGAAGCTGCAGGAGCAGCCGTATCGGATGAACTGATCCGCGGATGCGTGGGCGGCCAGCTGGTATCCTCACTGCTGGCAGTCAGCTGTGTCACAGTGGCATTCTGCTCCAATCTTCTGATGGTACAGGACAAAATCTCCGGAGCACGAAAGGACCTGACGATTGCACCGGTAAAGAAAAGTACCATTGCAATGGGATATTATCTGGCCAATCTGCTCACCACATTGTTGATTGCATTTGCAGCAGCAGGAGTTTGTCTTGGATATCTGGCTTACACAGGATGGTATCTCACAACAGGAGATGTGGCAGCACTTTTACTGGATGTGGCATTGCTGGTATTATTCGGAACTGCCCTTTCCTCCTGCGTCATCTTCCCGCTGTCCACCAGCGGACAGGCCAGCGCAGTCGGAACCATCATCAGCGCCGGCTATGGATTTGTATGCGGAGCATACATGCCAATCTCTAATTTCTCAGAAGGATTGCAGAAAGCACTCTCTTTTCTGCCCTGCACATATGGTACCTCCCTGCTGCGAAACCATGCAATGAGAGGTGTATTTGAAGAAATGAAACAGCTTGGATTCCCGGAAGAAGCAGTGGAATCCATGCGGGACGGCGTAGATTGCAATTTGTATTTCTTCGGAGATAAAGTGGATCTGAGCACCATGTATATGGTACTCATCGCATCCATTGCTGTTTTTATTCTGTTGTACGTGGCTATGAATGTGTTTTCTGATAAAAAAGCTGGATGAAGAGTGAAAATATCCAAAACTCCAAAGAAATCAGTGGAATCTGGCGGATGGAAGCAAAACGAAAGCTGGAAATTGGCTAAGGAAGAGTAGCAGGGGTAAAAAATATCCAAAAGGGAGCAGAGATGCTTGCAGGTGGTTGTTGTTTTGGATAAAAGAGTTGGAAGAAGAGAGGAAATATCCAAACAAGGATGAATGGAAAGAAGGAATTTTAATGAATATTGAACTTGTTCGATTATCTTATGAATATAAGGAACTACTGTTTGATATGCTAACTGAATGGAAAGCAGACATAGAAAAAAATCATACAAATTCTTCTCCGTGGATGATATTCAGAAATGATTTTCATGATTTTGATTACTACCTGGAAAATCTGGAAATCAAGGAAGGGGATGAAAGTGGATGGATTCCGGATACAACTCTGTTTTGCCTGGATAAAGACAGAAATATTTTTGTTGGGGCAGTGAATATCCGTCATTATCTGAATGAAGATCTCATGCGTAACGGTGGACATATAGGAGATGGGATTAGACCCAGCGAAAGACGAAAAGGGTATGCCACGGCAATGATTGCTCTGGCTTTGGAGGAGTGTAAAAAACTTGGTATCAACAGAGTATTAATGTGCTGCGACAAGGAAAATATCGGTTCTGCCAAATCTATTATCAGAAATGGCGGAGTATTGGAAAATGAAATTGCAGACGACAATCATATTGCACAGAGATACTGGATTCAGTTATAATACAGTTACTGAATCTATCTGCTTTACAGACCGAATTTCGTGGATTTCACAAGCATTCGACTGGAATACAGTGAAAAATAAAGCAAAATTCCTCTGCCATAGAAGCAGTATCAGATAAAATATGACAGGAGAAGGCGCTGTATGCATGATTGTTGTTTTACACAGGAAAAAAACTGGTTCCGTTTCAGAGCCGCTGCAATCATTGTAGAAGATGACTGCGTACTTTTTGCCAGAAATGCAAAAAGCGGATATTATTATTCCATCGGCGGCGGTGTTCACATGGGAGAAAAAGCTGAAGACGCAGTTGTTCGCGAGGTATTTGAAGAAACCGGTATTCATTACGAAATTGATCATCTGGCAGTAATCCATGAGAACTTTTTCCGTGACGGAACCTTCAGAGATCCCGATATCGATTGCCATGAAATTGCATTTTATTTTCTGATGAAACCGAGAGGAACAAAAGAACTGAACAGTAATAGTTTTTCTCAGGGATTAAAAGAAGAAATGCACTGGCTGCCGATCAAAGACCTGGATCAATATGAAGCATATCCGTCATTTATGAAAGACTACCTCTCCAGACCGCACAGCGGTGTGGAACATATAGTTACGGATGAAAGATAGGTTTTGCTGTATATATAGAAAAGGGTGAGATAAAATAGAGAATAATAGTTTCAGCAGCAGTTATTGGGGTTATTGTGGCTGCAGCAATGGTAGTAAAGCACTATAGATCAGATCATCATAAAAAATCTATATCTATATCGATTATCGGTGGATCAGATGGTTCGACATTGATTTTTGTAGTAGGAAAACTCTGGGATAAAATTAGTGAGAATAGTGAGATGCGTGCGAATTGATCAGAAATGGAAGGAAAAATGCACTTCTTGGAAAGGGATTCGCACGCTATAGAAAGAGCATATTGTAAATTATAGAAGATATTTTTGGTAAATTTATTGATGTTTTAAAGAAGTGCGCGATGGATTGGTATCAAATGTGTTCCTGATAGAGGTAATGAGAGGTTTTTTTATTGAAATTTGCTGAAATGATTTACGGCCCGACAGGGCATTGACACCGCTCCTATAGAAAAGAACGTGCGCCCATGCTTTGAAATGATTTACGGCCCGACAGGGCATTGAAACGTGGTCTACACCCATCTTTCTAAATCCGAATAAGAAATGATTTACGGCCCGTCAGGGCATTACTATCCTCTATAGGATTCATTTTTCA
>JBJELP010000017.1:0-13985 GCA_051879215.1 Lachnospiraceae bacterium | reverse complement strand
GAAATGATTTACGGCCCGTCAGGGCATTACTATCCTCTATAGGATTCATTTTTCAGTTTTTCATTTGGATATATTTCCTGCATGAAACAGCGATATATCCAAATGAAAATGAAATACCGCATAAACTTTTCCCTTGACAATCCAACCTCACTTTGTTATTCTTTAGAAAATAAATTTGATAACACTTTACTATGACAAAGCGGAAGTAACGGTAGTTATGAGCGTACAGAGAGTCCGGAGTGCTGAGAGCGGATCGTCCCCAGATTATCAAATGGACCGTTTTAATTGCAGAGCGGATGCTGATTCAGGAGTCAAAACACAGAATCCAGAAGACAAAAATCAGGAGTCAAAAGCTGGAATCCAGAAGATAAGAGTCAGAAAGTTGCGTATTTGCGATCAAAGTCATATGTAAAGTGTGGGAAATATGCCGATATTTCCATAAGAGTATGGAGTTGTTCCATAAATCAAGGTGGCACCGCGGGAATATATGAAACTCGTCCTTGACAAATGTAATAGTTTGTCAGGGATTTTTTTTATTTCGAAAAACATTTATAAAACGGTCGGCAAAGGGAGGAGAGATCATATGAAGTTGAAACCGGATATGGAAGAGGCAGGAAAACTTGCTGCAGAGGGACAATACAAATGTATTCCCATCAACTGTGAATTGTATTCAGACCAGTATACACCCATTGGGGTTCTCAGGAAGCTGAAAAATGTCAGCAGACATTGTTATATGCTGGAGTCTATAGAGGATAATCAGAAATGGGGCAGATATACATTTCTGGGTTATGATCCGAAACTGGAGCTGACCTGCATAAATGGGAAGCTGACCATAAAGAATGGTTCTTCTTTCACTGTGGAGACCGGTCATCCGGGAGAATATATCCGTCAGGTGCTGAGAGAGAATAAGAGTCCGAAGCTGCCGGGACTGCCTTCTTTTACCGGTGGACTGGTTGGTTATTTTTCTTATGATTATATGAAATATGCGGAGCCGGCGCTGAGGCTGGATGCGGAGGATAAGGAAGGATTCAAAGATGTGGATCTGATGCTGTTTGATAAAGTTATTGCCTTTGATCATTTCCGACAGAAGATTATTCTGATTGTCAATATCCGCAGTGAGGATCTGGAGACGGAATACCACCGGGCGGAACTGGAACTTCAGACCATGTGCAGATTGCTGGAGGAAGGACAGATGCAGAAACCGATTCCGGGAAAATTGAAGTCGGATTTCAGAGCATTATTTGACCGGGAGCATTACTGCAGCATGGTGGAAAAAGCAAAGCATTATATCCATGAGGGGGATATTTTCCAGGTGGTGCTGTCCAATCGTCTGGAGGCTGATTTTGAGGGAAGTCTTCTGGATACCTATCGGGTGCTTCGGACAGTGAATCCTTCTCCCTATATGTTTTATTTTTCCAGCGATGATATGGAAATTGCCGGTGCTTCGCCGGAGACACTGGTGAAACTGGAAGACCGGACGCTGCATACCTTTCCGCTGGCGGGTACCAGACCCAGAGGTAAGACAAATGAGGAAGATCTGGCGCTGGAGCGGGAGCTGCTGGAAGATGAAAAGGAATTGTCGGAACACAATATGCTGGTGGATCTGGGACGGAATGATATCGGGAAAATCAGTGAGTTCGGTTCTGTGAAGGTGGAGAAATATATGTCCATTGAGCGGTTTTCCCATGTGATGCACATCGGTTCCACAGTGGCCGGAACCATACGGGAAGATAAGGATGCACTGGATGCGGTGGATGCCATCCTGCCTGCAGGAACCTTATCCGGAGCACCGAAAATCCGGGCATGTGAGATTATCAATGAGCTGGAAGACAACAAAAGAGGTATTTACGGAGGAGCCATCGGATATATCGATTTTGCCGGCAATCTGGACACCTGTATTGCCATTCGGATTGCTTATAAAAAGAATGGAAAAGTGTTTGTGAGAAGCGGTGCCGGTATTGTGGCGGACAGTGTACCGGAAAAAGAATATGAAGAATGCATCAACAAGGCGAAAGCGGTGGTACGTGCATTGGAACTGGCACAGGAGGGAATTCGATAATGGTATTGTTGATTGATAATTATGACAGTTTTTCATATAACCTGTATCAGCTGGTGGGAAGTATCACTCCGGATATCCGGGTGATTCGAAATGATGAGATGACTGTGGAAGAGATTCGAAATATGAAGCCGGATCGGATTATTTTGTCACCGGGACCGGGATTCCCCAAAGATGCGGGGATTTGCGTGGAGGCCGCCCGGGAGCTGGGAAAAGAAATCCCGATTCTGGGTGTATGTCTGGGGCATCAGTCCATCTGTGAAGCCTTCGGAGCGACCGTTTCCTATGCAAAACAGCTGATGCACGGCAAGCAGTCCATGGTAAAACTGGATACGGAATGTCCGATCTTCCGGGGAATGAAATCCGAGATTCCGGCTGCCCGTTATCATTCATTGGCTGCAGTGCGGGAAACCATGCCGGATTGTCTGAAAATCACAGCGGAAACTGAAGATGGAGAAATCATGGCTGTCATGCACAGTTCCTATCCCATTTATGGGGTACAATTCCATCCGGAATCCATTCTGACACCGGATGGAGCGTATATACTTGAGAATTTTATAGCCTGAATCTGGATTTTCTGCTCCAAATACCGCTATACTGTTGAAACCGGTATTTGAAAATGCAACGGAATAAAGCAGGAAAGAGGGAGCTTATGAAAGGAAAAAGCATAAGACGCAGTCAGTGTCTGATTTTATGTATTTTTTTATGGATAGGCTTCCTCTTTTCTGCATGTGTTATGGATATGCCGGATTGTTTTGGTCGGAACACGCAGGAAACACAAAGTTCGCAATATTCTGATGATATACTTTCTGAAATGTATCCGGTGTATTTCCCCACGGATACCACGATTCAGCGTCGGTCCGTCGTTGGACTTCGCGATGGAAATCCGAATCGGGCAGTCCGGGTTTTCAGCTGGATTTCCTGTTCTGTACTTCCGTTTATTTTCCGGTTTTTCTGTATCACCAATTCGAAGGACGTTTTTCATGATACCGGAAGAAGAATTGTTTGCTATATTCATGATAAGGACGGTATGAAATAATCTTCTGCCTGAAAAAACTGTTTTGTATGTTCGCTTTTTAAAAATCAGACAGGAGGATTATTATGCAGATCATTATTTTATTTATTGGATTTATATTACTCATGAAAGGTGCAGACTTTTTTGTGGATGGTGCCTGTGCCATTGCAAAGCGTTTTGGAATCAGTGAAATGGTAATCGGCCTGACCATTGTGGCCATGGGAACCAGCCTGCCGGAAGCAGCGGTCAGTCTTGCGGCAGCCTGGAAAGGAAATGCAGATATTTCCGTTGGCAATGTGGTGGGAAGCAACATTCTGAATATCCTGATTATATTGGGAATCACCTCTGTAATCACCGAACTGATGATTCAGAAAAATACCATTCGATATGAAATGCCGTTTCTGATCCTGATAACAGCCGTTCTGCTGTTCATGGGCATGGACGGGAAAATTGCATTTTATGAAGGGATCATTCTCTGGGTACTGTTTCTGGTATATCTTGGTTATCTGTTTATAATATCAAAATCGGAAACCACAGATCGGATCGAAATTGAGAATAAACAGGGAATGTCGGTACTCAAAAGCATTGTGTTTACATTGATCGGTCTGGTTATGATTATTGCTGGAAGTGATTTTGCAGTGGATGCGGCATCAGCCATTGCGAGAATTATTGGTCTGAGTGAACGATTTATTGGTCTGACCATAGTGGCACTTGGTACTTCCCTTCCGGAGCTGGTCACATCTGTAACCGCTGCCAGAAAGGGAAGCGCGGACATCGCAATCGGCAATATTGTCGGCAGCAATATTTTCAACATTCTATTTGTATTGGGAACCACGGCCTTGATCATATCGGTTCCCTTCCAGATTCATTTCAGAGTGGATACGATGATTGCCATCGGTGCAGCGGTATTGCTCTGGATCTGTTCCATGAGGAATTGCCGTCTGGGCAGAAAGGCAGGAATTGCAATGCTTCTGACCTATGCAGGATATTTTGCGTATCTGCTGAAATAATGTGATTTATGTTTCCATCTCAAATTCGTTGCTGTTCAGAGCCAACCTCGAAAACACTGCGTGTTTCCGAGGTGTGGCGTATCTGCCAAATAGATTTACAAAAAAGCGCTTATGAATGCAAACATCCGTCGCACTTTTTGTGTAAATCTGCTTGGCTCTGAACAGTATCTCAAATTCTGACACATTTATCTGAAGAAAACACCTAGAAAGAAAAGAAAAACTTCATTAAAATAAAGACAGATAAAACAAAATAAAGACAGTATATAAGAATGGAAAAAGGAAGGGGTCAGGAGCGATGAAGGATTTTATATTTGCAGCATTTCCCTGGGTGGTTATGGGATTATCAATTGCCGTTCTGGCAGTAGTATTTAATGAAAAAGAAAAAAGAAAAGCTGATATTGCACAGAAAACAGATCAGGCTTTTGATCAGAAATTGGATGAGATCGAGCAGTCAGAGGACAATTATGGTCTGCTGGGAATGTGTCTTGGCATGAGCATGGGACTGGCACTGGGAACCGCTTTGGATCACCTGGCATTGGGAATGTGTCTTGGTATGCTGGCTGGTCTGGCTGTCGGTTCCTGTATAAAAAAAGAAGGGGAAGCGTGATGGACAGAAGAGGGGAAGGAAATAAAACACTGCTGGGTGGAGTTGTGATTCTGATGATAATCTGCTGTATTTTTGCAGGACAGATTCTGGTTCATCGGTATCATATGCGAACAGAATCCGTATTCTCCAGAAGAACAGAAGCGAATTTTTATTCACTGGATCTGGAAATGCTGAACACCACACTGACAGAAACCTATTCACTGGAAAAAGGTGATTCGATTCTGGTCAGTATGGCTCAGGTGGAGGGGGATCTTTCTATCTGTATCGGAATGAAGGGACAGAATCCTGTTTATGAGGGAGATGGTAAAGGTCTGGGCGATTTTACGGTCAATATTCAGGAAACCGGTGATTATGAAATCTCTGTAACCGGAAAGCGGGCACAGGGAAATCTTTCTTTTTCAATGAGCAGCAGAGTGCGTACGGTGAAAGAGCGGTACCTTGCGGTGATGTGTGCAAAGTAAAAAAATGTGATGCAGGATGTGTAAAACTCAAGGAAGTTTTCGATCTTGCATCATTTTTTGTGCTTAATTTTTATTGTTCTACTAAAATCGTATGTAATGTGGTACAATACTATCGTTCTAAAACTTTCGATTTGAAAAAAAGAGAACATTCAAGAAAGAAACAGATATCTGAGTGGTAATATGAGGAGAGATAGGATGAATACAAAATCATCATCGGCCAATCGACTGAGATTTATCGACATAGCAAAAGGGATAGCAATAATATGCATTATATTGGGACATCTTAAAAATGATGCCATTAACAGGGTTGTTTTTACATTTCACGTTCCTATTTTTTTCTTCATTACCGGTTTCTTTACGAATGATAACTTGAAGATAGCTGATTTTATTAAAAAGAAAGCAAGGACACTTCTTGTTCCATATTTTATAACCTGTTTTGTAATTATTTTTATTGCGACAGTACAGGGAGCAATTTCCGGTGATGCAGTATCGGCATTAAAATCATGGTGTTATGCTGCAATATACGGTTCAGGAAATTCCTATTCAAAACCATTCTATATTAAATCGATTGGAGCAATCTGGTTTTTGTGGGCTGCGTTCTGGGGAAGTATATTTCTGCGAATTTCATTTGTATTAAATAAGTGGATGCGGTTCATATTTGTTATTGCTTTATTTGGAGCAGGGTATTTCTCCAGAAGCTTGTTCTGGTTTCCATTGAGTATTCAGGCAGGTGCATGTGCCGTATTGTTTATGTATATGGGATATCTTGTTCGTGAGAACAAAGATATATTGAAAGAAGTTTCTATGGAAGCAAAAATATTTGGTGTTGTTTTTGCTTTTGTAACCTGGATATATTTTATAAAAGATTTTCAATCGTTTTGGTTAGTGTATTGTAATGTGGGAAGAGGAATAGTGGACATATTTGGGTGTGTCTGCGCCTGTTCTATCATAATGCTTTTGTCAAAATTCATTGACAGCAAGATAGAGTTTGCAGGGAAACTACTTGCATATTTTGGAAGATACAGTCTTTTGGTATTATGTGTACATATTGTTGAACTGAATCTGTTTCCGTGGTGGAGGGTTGCAGAAAAAGTCAGTGAATATGGAATGCCTGTAATGTATCAGCTGCCATTGATAATAATTGGAAAACTATTTGTGGATTTATTTGCTGTGTGGATACTTTCAAAAATATCATTGGTAAGAAATGTATTTGGAATCAGGAACTGATTGAAATTGCCTTTGCATAAATCTTTACTTTATTTTTACTCCCCTCTGATAGCAGATTTTACATCCGGATTTTAAACTGTGACCTGTAATCAACAACAGGCGAACAGCCGGAAATGAGGAAAAAGAATATGAATAAAACAGTAAAGAAAGTGACAGGATTACTGCTTGCAGCTGCACTGACAGCTGTTGGTCTTGCAGGATGCGGCGGACAGGGAAATACAACTGACAATAACACCGGAAATGCTCCTTCTGAAAATACAGCAGGATTTGAGGATATTTCAGGTACATTATCACTGGCAGGTTCCACTTCCATGGAAAAACTTTGCGAAGCAATGATGGAAGGTTTTATGGAAAAATATCCGGATGTAACCGTTACAACCGAATACACCGGTTCCGGTGCAGGTCTGGAATCTCTTATAGCAGGAAGCGTTGATATCGGTAATTCATCCAGAAAAGTAAAAGACGAAGAAAAGCAGAAGGGTGCAGTGGAAAATATTGTCGCTCTGGATGGTATTGCAGTAATCACAGATTCTGAAAATCCTGTTGCTGCACTGACCAGTGAACAGCTGGCAGATATTTACACAGGAAAAATCACCAACTGGAATGAACTTGGCGGTAAGGATGAAGCGATTGTACTGATTGGTCGTGAAAGCGGTTCCGGTACCAGAGATGCTTTTGAAGAACTGCTGGATATTGCAGATAAATGTACATATGCACAGGAACTGGATTCAACAGGTGCTGTACTTGCAAGGGTTTCCGCTACAGCAGGTGCCATCGGATATGTATCACTGGATGTAGTTGATGACAGTGTGACATCCATTGCACTGAATGGATCTGAGGCAAGTGAAGAAAATATAATCTCCGGTTCCTATGCGCTGCAGAGACCGTTTGTTATGGCAACCAAAGGCGAAATCAGCGAACAGAATGAACTGGTTCAGGCGTGGTTTGACTATATTGGATCAGAAGAAGGCAAAGAAATCATTGAAAGTGTTGGCCTGATTATTCCCGAATAATCGGAATACAACATCAATCAGAATACAACGAAAACCAATATAACAGAGATTATCATGGAGACCGGCAGCGATGCCGGTCTTTTTACGTTTTCTTCATGTGGTCCAGAGCTTTTGACCGACCTATAGACATAAAAATACATGCTTGCATGTATTTTATGTCCATTTGTCCCTTGGCTCATGAAATTAATATAAAATATGAATAATTTCTGATCAGAAACTGGTTTCAGAGAAAATTCCTGCTATTATTTATATAAAAAGAAACCGTTCAGCAGAGTGAAGACTGTGTGCGAAGACTGTGTGCGGATTCGAACAGGAAACGTTTGCCCTGCAAATCAAATCCGAACCGGATCTTTGCAAATGTGATTTGAAACAATTACAAGTGCCTGCTGATCTGAGGGATAAGGAGAATAATAAAATGAAGAAAAAAGCAGCGGTTATTCTGACCATAACGGTCCTGATGGAATTACTATTGAATTATTTCTGGCCATCGCCATGGAATATCCACTCCATAGAGATGTGGCTGAAGCTATTTGTGATGACAGGGATTCTGGCTGTTGCCTGTCTGTTATCAGCTGGGATGATGCAGTGGAGCGGCACAACAGATAAAAAGAAAAAAATGATATGGAAACGAATATTCTATCTGGGTTCTGCCCTTCCCTTTGCAGTCATTCTGGTGATTGCTGTCGGATTTGTCACCGGATTCCAGATTTTCCATGCAGATGATTATGCCAATATTCTTCCGGTGGAAGAAGTGGATTCCGTGGGTATGATTCTTTCTGAAGATGACAGTGACAGCATTGCATTGATGGATACGGCATCTGCAAAACAGCTGGGCGACAGAGAAATCGGATCGATTCAGAATTTTTCCGCCTTCAATGTTTCAGATGATTATATTCAGCTCAATGTGAAAGGCGACGCAGTGAAAGTCGCTCCGCTGGAATATGCCGGGTTTTTCAAGTGGATGAAGAATAAGGACAGTGGTGCAGCCGGTTATGTAACGGTTTCTCCCACAACCATGACGGCCGATTATGTGGAATTGCCTGAGGGTATGAAATATATTCCTTCTGCATATTTTTCCATGGACCTGAACCGGCATCTTCACCGGCAGTTCCCGACACTGATTTTCGATAACTCTCATTTTGAAATCGATGAAGAAGGAAATCCCTGGTATATTTCCAGTGTTTATACAAAGACCATCGGCCTGTTTGGCGGGGATGTGGTAACGGGTGCCATTATTACCGATCCGGTAACCGGTGAAAGTGAGTACTATGATCTCAATGATGTGCCGCAATGGGCGGATGATGTGGTGGATGGAACCCTGATCTGCAATCTGTATAATCTGTCTTACAAAAATAAAAACGGTTTCTGGAACGGAACATTTATCGGAGCCAACACCGGCTGCAGACAGGTGACAACCATTGTATATGAAGAAGATGATGACAGGGAAAGCGGAGCCGATTTCGGATACATTGCCCAGGATGGTGATATTTACATTTATACCGGTGTCACTTCCATGGCGGCTGACAGCTCCAACCTCGGTTTTATCATGGCCAATGAACGGACCGGAGAATGCAGATATTTCCAGATGCCGGGTGCCAATGAACAGTCTGCCATGAACGCAGCGGAAGGTGAAGTGCAGCAGTATTCCTATCTGGCATCCTTTCCTACATTAATTAATGTGGATGGAGAACTGACGTATCTCGGTGTATTAAAAGACAATGCCGGTCTTGTGAAAATGTATTATACCGTGAACGTGAAAGATTATGGTAAGGTTGTAGTTGCATCCTCCAGAGAAGAGTGTATCAGCAGATATATTGAAAAGATGGGACTGAATCCTCCACAGGAAGTAATTGAAAATCTGACCGGAGAGATTGCGGATGATACAGATAATGGCGATTCATCTGCCGGTGAATCCGAAACAGAAGACGTGGAATTCACAATTGCAGTGATGCAGTATGTGGATGTGGAAGGCAACACCTGGGTGTACATGGGAACTGCAGACGGCACGGTATACAAAGCAAGATTTGCAGACAATGAAATGCTTTTGTTTGCGAAAACAGGGGATGTGATCCGGGGAACGGTGACAGGCAGCAGATTGACAGTCGCAGAGGTGAAGCGTGCAGAGGCTCATGCGGCGGAAACCGGTGCTGTGGGAAATGCGGATACGGAAAACCAGGCTGCAGAAAACGGTGCTTCCGGAACGGAGACAACGGGAGCAGAAGTGCAGTAAAGCAGGAAAAAGGTAAAAATATAGCCTGATGCAGATGATGTACGGATTTCCGATTATCAGATTCCGGTCTGATTCCGGAATCGGTACATCATTCATCAGGCTTTTTACCTCCGTCAGAGAAGGTTCCCACCTCTATAGGTGATGAACAATAACAGACTTGTCTCAGTGAGGCATCATATCTTCATCATTTCTTCTTTTCATAAAATACAATCCGGAAGATAGCAGCCAGCAGCAGTACCGCAAAGCACATCCAGAAAATCAGAGTGGGTGTTCCTTTGGGTGCAAAGGTGTCATAATATCCTTTCAGATAGATGACAATGATGACAGCGGGCAGGATAACGGACATATAGAAATTCAAAGCGGTATTCAATCTGCATCCTTTTCCGGTGTTGACCTCTTCCAGAAAATTTTTCCATCCCCATCCGTTTCTGCGGGTGCAGAAGAGTACATATATCATACTTCCCAGAGGAAGAATATTGTAGGACACCAGAAAATCCTCCAGATCCATGATGGTACTGCCGGCACCCAGGGGCTGGATTCCGGACAGAACACTGAATCCCAGCACTGCAGGCAGTGACAGAACCGGAATCAGGATGATGTTCAGGAGAACAGCTTTGGAACGTTTCCAGTTCAGCTGATCCATATAAAATGCAATAATATTTTCAAATACGGCAATGATGGTGGAAAGTGCCGCAAATGACATGAAAACAAAGAAACAGGTTCCCCAGATCCTTCCGCCGGTCATATTGTTGAATACACTGGGAAGGGTGATAAACAGCAGAGACGGACCGGCATCTGGCTGTACATTATATGCAAAACAGGCGGGGATAATAATAAATCCTGCCATCAGCGCCACAAAGGTATCCAGACATACAACACTGGCAGCTTCGTTGACCAGGGTGTTGTCTTTTTTCAGATAACTGCCGAAAATCTGCATGGATCCCATACCGATACTCAATGTAAAGAACGCATGGGTCATGGCATCAAATACAACCGGACCGAAACCGCGTTCATGGATGGCATCCAGATTGGGAATCATATAAAATTTCACACCGGTCATGGCATTGGGAAGAACCAGGGAATGAGCAGCCAGAACGATAATCAGGACGATCAGCAGACTCATCATTACTTTGGTAACTTTTTCGATACCGTTCTGCAGTCCGATGGCACAGACACCAAGGGAAACGGCAACAGCAATAATCATCCAGAAAGTCATTGTTCCGGGAGATGCCAGCATGTCATTGAATACAGCTTCAATTCCTTCGGAATCTTTCATCAGCAGATTTCCGGATACGGACTGGTAAACATAATTCAGCATCCATCCGCCGACCATGGTGTAAAACATCATCAGCAGATAATTTCCGAAAATGGATGCCCACTTAAAAAGATGCCATTTGCTGCCTTCTGTTTCCAGTACGTCAAAAGACCGTGCAGGTCCTTTCACACTTCCTCGTCCGACAGCAAATTCGCAGATCAGAATCGGCAGTCCAAGAACAGCAAGGAATACCAGATAAATCAGAACAAAGGCTGCGCCTCCATTTTCACCACAGATATAAGGAAACTTCCAGACATTTCCCAGACCCACTGCGCATCCGGCAGAAACCAGAATAAATCCAAGGCGTGACCCAAAACTTTCTCTCTCTTGCATAAAAATCTCCTATCCTATTGTATAGGCTCTCGGAATCTGTTTCATATGAATTTCCGGGAGTACATTCGTTGTAATTGCAATTTTGTCAAATGCACATGAGAACGTACACCGGAATTCTTGGGCAGACAGCTCTATCGGTGCATTTATCTCTTTAATGTAGCAAATTGAAAAATAGCCGCATATGATTGTACAGATAAATTTCAGGAAATGCAAGAGTCATACCGCATTGTTTCTTTTTTTATTCCACTGAATGGAACCGGTGGGGCAGGAATTTTTACATTTTCCGCAGCGGATACACTCTGCCGCATTGATGTTTTTCAGGATATTGACGTTCATGGGACAAACGGTTTCACATTTATGACAGTGAACACAGGTGCTTTTGTCCAGATTCAGGTGCATTATGCTGATTTTATTAAAAAAAGAATAAAATGCTCCCAGGGGACAAAAGTATCTGCAAAACGGTCTGTAAATGAAGATAGATGTCAGAATCAAGATACCTGCAATCAGCAATTTCCATAAAAATAGATTTCCTGCCATCTGCCGCAGAGAACGATTGGCAATCAGAAGTGGAATTCCGGCTTCGATGGTGCCGGCAGGGCAGAGATATTTGCAGAAAAAGGGTTCACCCAGTCCGAATTCATCAACAAAAAACGCCGGGAGAAGAATGACAAGAAACAATAAAATCAGATATTTCAGATACCGGAGTTTATGGTCAAGCTGATCGGGGACATGCAGTTTGGGAGCAGGGATTTTATAGAGAAGATCCTGCAGAAAACCGAACAAGCACAGGAATCCACAGATAACCCTGCCAAAAACGGAACCGATGATCATTAAAAAACCCAGCACATAAAGGGATATGTGAAAACGATTGCTGCCCGCCACTGTCTGCATGGACCCGATGGGGCAGGAACCTGCAGCAGAAGGACAGGAGTAACAGTTGAGCCCCGGCACACAGATATATTTCAGCGGTCCTTTATAGATATTTCCGGAACGGAAATTCTGTATAAATGGATTAGTGAGAAGCGCAGAGAGAAGCTGAATCCCGCTGCGTTTCAGATCGGTACTTATTTTTTTCAGTTTCAGGTCAGTACTTATTTTTTTCATGGGATACCTCTAACCGATGCCGATGCACTGGAAGCAGACATTGATGGCTTTCATAAATATAGCGGCAGCCTCCTGCCGCAGGATACCCGCAGCCATCAGGATACCGCCCGTCAGAATCAGCAGCAGGCGAATGGAATGAGGCCGTTTATTTCCGGGATGCATAATAAAGCGTGAGCGTTTCATTCTGAAATACGTTAACATAATGAAGAGTCTCCTGTTTTGGAAGTCGTAAACGGCGGTTATTGATTCAATTCTTTCAGATGATTTTCGACTTCCTTCAGATAGATAGATGCCGCCCGGTCCATATCTTCTGTGCAGGGAGCTCCGATTATGGCGGATCCCACCAGGTTTCCTTTACTGTCTGCAAAAACAGTGGTGGGAGTGCCGGTAATATACTGCAGGATTGCTTTATTGAGACTGCTGTTTCCGATCAGTGTTTCAAAGGTGGCTCCTTTTTTTCTCAGAATCTCCTCTGCCAGCTCCATATCATATGCGGCATCGACGCAAATACTGATGAAATTGACATTTTCCGGAAGCTGCTTGTATAACTTTTCCAGACCTTCCATTTCTTCAATACAATATCCGCATGTGGTTGCCCAGATATTGATGACAGTCATATCGTAATCAGCCAGATCATCCTGAGTAAAGGTACCTCCTGACAGGGTACTGGCAGAGAATGAGGTCATATCACCTTTCGTCTGTTCTGACATGGAATTAACGGGTTCAGACTCTTCCTGTTCTGACATGGTATTGACGGAACTGACATCTTTCTGCTCTGCCTTGCATGATGTAAGACTGCAGATCAAAAGAATGCTGCAGATCAGAAAAATCATATAGTTTGCTTTTTTCATCCTGTTAGGTCTCCTTTTCTGTTAGAAATACTTTTAGTAGGTGAATATTAAATCGACGCCTGCGGAGATTTGGCGCCGGATTCGGTTGCAAAGCATACATTTTCCTACTATACACTATCTTATCGGTGGCAAAATTGAATGTCAATGAAATTGTATAACAAGAGGAGCTCGAAGTATCGAATAAATCATTAAGAAAAAGATGGGCTTATTGGATAAAACATCTGGATGAAGAGTAGAGATATCCAAAACCCCAAAGAAATCAGGGGAAACTGGCAGTCAGAAGCAGGATAAGAGCTGGAAAATGGTCAAGGAAAGCTGGAAAGGGTAGAAAAAATCCAAAAAGAAGTTAAGAGTTGCGAATGAGACGGGCACATTGGATAAAACATCTGGATGAGGAGTGGAAATATCCAAAATCCCAAAGAAATCAGGTGAACCTGGCAGCGAGAAGTGAGATAAGAGCTGGAAAATGGTCAAGGAAGGAAGAAAAGAGCAAAAAAATCCAAAAAGAAGTCATGAGTTGCGAATCAGACGGGCACATTGGATAAAATAGCTGGATGGAGAGCGGAAATATCCAAAAACCCAAAGAAATTAAAGAAACCTGGCAGTTGCAGATGAGATGAGAACTGGAAAATGGGCAAGGGAAGCTGGAAATGGCAGAAAAAAACCAAAAGGAAGTCATGAGTTGCGAATCAGACGGGCACATTGGATAAAACAGCTGGATGGAGAGTGGAAATATCCAAACTCCCAAAGAAATTAAAGAAAA
>JBJELP010000016.1:2234-4558 GCA_051879215.1 Lachnospiraceae bacterium | reverse complement strand
TTAATATTTTACAGACACTGGTAGTTGCCATCGGGGCCGGCCTTGGGGTCTGGGGAGTCATCAATCTGATGGAAGGTTATGGCAATGATAACCCGGGGGCGAAGTCTCAGGGGATTAAACAGCTGATGAGCGGTGGTGGTGTAATCCTCATCGGTACTCAGTTAATTCCGCTTCTTAGTGGACTGTTTGGTTAAGAGAAAGGAGTAGTTATCCATGTTCGATCAGATTTTTGATGCGATCGAAGAATGGATGAGGGAGCTCCTGACAGGGATGATCAATTCCAACCTGGATCAGATGTTTACTGATGTCAATCAGAAAACAGGCGAGATTGCAAGCCAGGTTGGACAGACTCCCCAGGGATGGAATGGCAGCATATTCAGTATGATCCAGAACCTGTCCAATTCGGTAATTCTGCCGATTGCAGGTATCATCATTACGTTTGTGCTCTGCTATGAACTGATTTCCATGCTTACTGAGCGTAACAACATGCATGATATTGATACATGGATGTTCTTCAAATATTTTGTGAAGATGTGGATCGCAGTGTATCTGGTAAGCAATACTTTTACCATTACAATGGCTGTCTTTGATGTGGGCCAGCATGTAGTAAATGCTGCATCCGGTGTGGTCACAGGAAGTACAGCCATTGATATCAGTTCGGCACTGACTGATCTGGAGGCTACATTGAAAGCCATGGAGATTGGAGAATTAGTAGTGTTGGCATTGGAAACCCTGATCGTCAGCTTCTGTATGAGAATCATGTCCGTATTGATCACCGTAATTTTATATGGACGTATGATTGAGATTTACCTTTATACTTCGGTCGCACCGATCCCGTTTGCCACGATGAGCAACAGAGAGTGGGGACAGATCGGAACCAATTATTTCAGAGGACTCTTTGCCCTGGCATTCCAGGCATTTCTGATGATGGTATGCGTCGCTATCTATGCTGTGCTGGTAGCGGGTATCCAGTATTCAGATAATCTGAGTTCTTCATTATTTGGCGTAATGGCTTATACAGTCATCCTGTGTTTCAGTTTGTTTAAGACAGGATCCCTGAGCAAGTCCATTTTTAATGCCCATTAAATAAATCACAGGAAGGAGAGATAAACCATGGCATATGTCAGTGTTCCAAAAGATTTGACAAAAGTAAAAAATAAAGTGGCTTTTAATCTGACAAAGAGACAGATCATCTGCATCGGGATCGGTGCTGCGATTGGTATTCCGTTTTATTTCCTCACAAGAGGAATACTTGGGATGTCAAATGCGGCTACTGTTATGGTGATTTTGATGTTACCGGCATTTATGTTTGCCATGTATGAAAAAGATGGGATGCATCTGGAGGATGTGATCTTGCACATTCTGAATGTAAAAGTGTTCCGGCCACCGGTCAGAACCTATGAAACAGAGAATTATTATGAATCGGATCCGGAAACAACCGGTTCGAAAAATACAGTCCGAGAAAAGAAAGGAGGAAAGACAGGTGTCAAAAAGAAAAAATAACAGCACCAAAAAGTCAAAGAAAAAAGAAGAAAAGCGGCTTTCGGTACAAAGGACGATCCGATATAAAGAGATGGGAAAGGATGGGATCTGCCGGGTACAGGGAAATACATATTCCAAATGTATCCGGTTTTATGATATCAACTATCAGCTGGCACAGAATGAGGATAAGAATGCTATTTTTGAAAACTGGTGTGATTTTCTCAACTATTTTGACAGCAGCATCCATTTCCAGCTGAGCTTTATCAATCACAAAAGCAATATGAAGGAATTTGAGAATGTGATCCGTATCCGTCCTCAGCATGATGAGTTTGATGATGTCCGCATGGAATATGCACAGATGCTGAAGCATCAGCTGGCAAAGGGAAATAACGGTCTGGTGAAGTCAAAATATATCACATTTTCTATCGAAGCGGAGAATATCAAGCTGGCGAAACCGAAGCTGGAGCGTATTGAGTCGGATATCCTGAATAACTTCAAGGTGCTTGGTGTACCGGCATACCCGCTGAACGGTGTGGAGCGGCTTCAGATTATGTATGAAACATTTAATCCGGATGCCAGTGCCGATTTCCAGTTTGATTATGGATCCATGATCCGGACCGGTCTCAGTACAAAGGACTATGTGGCACCGACCAGCTTTGTATTTAAAGAAGGGAAGATGTTCCAGATGGGGACAACGATTGGCGCAGTCTCCTATCTGCAGATTCTGGCTCCGGAGCTTACCGACAAGATGCTGGCCGAGTTTCTGGATATGGATAAGGATTTGATTGTAAACCTGCATGTGCAGTCGGTGGATCAGATGAAAGCAATCAAGCTTGTAAAAA
>JBJELP010000016.1:0-2134 GCA_051879215.1 Lachnospiraceae bacterium | reverse complement strand
TATGATATGGACATCATCCCGTCAGACCTGAACACGTATGGCGGAGAGGCAAAGAGACTTCTGGAAGATCTGCAGTCACGAAATGAGCGTATGTTCCTGGTAACTGCGCTCTTTTTGAATACAGCAAAAAGTAAACAGGATCTGGAAAATGCAGTATTCCAGACTGCCGGTATCGCTCAGAAATATAACTGTGTGTTAAGGCGTCTGGATTATCAGCAGGAGGAAGGACTGATGAGCAGCGTTCCACTTGGTGTCAATCATGTACCGATCAAAAGGGCATTGACGACTACCAGCACTGCTATTTTTGTTCCGTTCACAACACAGGAATTGTTCATGGGCGGAGAATCTCTTTATTACGGATTGAATGCCCTCAGCAACAATATGATCATGGTAGATCGAAAGAAGCTGAAAAATCCGAATGGATTGATTCTCGGAACTCCCGGATCCGGGAAATCCTTTGCTGCCAAGCGGGAAATTACCAATGCATTTTTCGTGACAAATGACGATATTATCATCGGAGATCCGGAGGGAGAATATTATCCACTGGTCCATGCCCTCGGAGGTCAGGTTATCCACATTTCTCCGACCAGTAAGGATTATATCAATCCCATGGATATCAACATGGATTACTCTGATGATGATAATCCGCTGGGAGTGAAGTCAGATTTTGTCCTGTCGTTGTGTGAACTGATCATGGGAACCAGAAATGGTATTGAGGCAGAGGAAAAGTCTGTGATCGACCGGTGCCTGCCTCTTGTGTATCAGAAATATTTTGCAGATCCGAAACCGGAAAATATGCCGGTACTGGGAGATCTGTATGACTGCCTGAGAAAGCAGAAAGAACCTCAGGCTCAGCGTATCGCAACAGCACTGGAGATCTACGTCAATGGTTCTCTGAAAGTATTTAACCATCAGACAAATGTGGAACTGAATAATCGCATTGTCTGCTTTGATATCAAGGAGCTTGGCAAGCAGCTGAAAAAGCTGGGAATGCTGATCGTTCAGGATCAGGTATGGAACCGCGTTACCATCAACCGGGGCTCCCAGAAATCTACCAGATACTATATCGATGAATTCCATCTTCTTCTGAAGGAGGAACAGACTGCAGCTTATTCTGTGGAAATCTGGAAGAGATTCCGTAAATGGGGTGGAATTCCGACAGGAATCACGCAGAACATCAAAGACCTTCTGGCCAGCCGGGAGATTGAAAATATCTTTGAAAACAGTGATTTTATCCTGATGCTGAATCAGGCTGCAGGCGACAGGCAGATTCTGGCGAAGCAGCTGAACATTTCACCGTATCAGTTATCCTATGTGACGAATTCCGGGGAAGGCGAGGGTCTTCTATTCTATGGCAATATCATCATTCCGTTTAAGGATAAGTTTGATAAGAGCCTGAAGCTGTATTCACTGATGACAACAAAACCGGAAGAGGTGGAGGAACGAAAGAAACTGGAGGCAGAAAGGAAATGAGAAAATGGATATCGAGGATTCTGTTTGTAGTTTCCATTATCCTTCTCTCCATCAGCCTCTACTTTCTGATGGGAATGTATCTGGAAGATCGAAAAAGCGAAACAGGATTCGACTCTATTCGAGAAATTCATGAAGAACAGAAAACCAATGATAAAAAAGATAATGCTGAGGGAGACAGTAATCCTTCTGCTATTGTTGATTCTGGCCTTCTGGCTTTACATGAAAAGAATCCGGACTGCATTGGATGGATAAAGATTGAAGGGACAGCAATCGACTATCCGGTCATGTATCATCCGGAAGAAAAGAACTTCTATCTCCGAAGAAATTTCGAGAAAGAATACGATGTGAGTGGGACACCATTTCTCTCTGAGCTATGTGATCCGGAAGATGCAGACAACATGATTATCTATGGTCATCATATGAGTTCAGGAAAAATGTTTGCAGCTCTGGATCGTTATAAATCAGAAGAATTCTACCAGGACCATCCGATCATCCAGTACAGCACACTTCATGGGAAGGAACAGTATCAGATCATAGCGGCCTTTGCTGTTTCGGTGTATACCGGGCATGATTTTGAATACTACTCTTTTGCCAAGGCAGAAAATGCTGTGGATTATATGTTATTTGTCGAAGAATGTAAAAAACGGTCATATTACGACAC
>JBJELP010000015.1:0-20516 GCA_051879215.1 Lachnospiraceae bacterium | reverse complement strand
CCATTTTCTTTTCACCTTTACTGCTCTTGACACCATATATTATCAGCAGCAATCCACTGTTCGTTGAAACAGGATCCATCAATTGCCGTTGTAAATGGTTTAGTCAGGAATACTTTAATCGTCTGAAGTACAGTACTATAATCATCCGTTTTTGTATCTATCTTACGACAGAATGCCCTCCACTTTTTTTGCATGCTTTCGTTATTATCAAAAGTCATAACCTGGTAAAATTGCTCAACAGTAAAAGTATGACCACGATTTTCAAAGGTTTTTCTCATAGCATTGGTCAATATGACACCGTCAAAGTCAAATTTGTTTGCAAGATAGTAGATGTCATAATAATCCTTCATACGGCTGGAAAACTCCATCAGACTGAGAATTGCATCGATTTTTTCAGCGATAGTAGTTTCAAGGGAATATGTATTCACCATAGGGGCTGCAAAATCTTCCAACTGAGTTGGGATTTTGCGTTTCTCTTGATTCGGTACAATATCATCTCCCACACCAAAATCAATACTAAACGGAGTTTTGGTATTTTTGATTCTTGCTATTAAAGAGGCACCAATACCAGTGTATTTTTTTGCAATAGCGATAGGCGCAATATCTGTAATTTCAAATACCACAAAGTCATTCCCGGTAGGTATGGCAATGATTTCTTCCAGTACTTTCTCAAGCTGCTCCGGGGTATTGAGAACTTTCTTAAGCAGGAAATCTACATCCATGGTTACACGACTATCAAAGTTGGTAACAGAGTAGATGAACAATCCGCCTTTTAGAACAAGATTTTCAGCATACTTGGATTTCTCCAAGCGGCGTAGAAACTCCTCCTGGCAAAAAAGCTGCAGGCAAAGCTGATAGCTTCTTCCACTTTCTTTGCTTTTGTTTTTAACCGTGCAAGCACAGATGCAGCAATATCAGCCATTTAACAGCACCTCCATCAGTTCAGTAACTTTTTTATACACTCTTAATTTTTTTGCATATATAGAGAGATTTTGTAGATTTTTCTCCGCATCATTTGCATAAGCATTCAGTGCTTTACTAAATATTTCACTGTCCAGCCTCGATCGATATTTAAAACAATCACAAATTGTACGCTCTCGATCATATACAGGAAGCATAACCCCATCAAAGTCGTCGGTTATTCTACCAAGCTCATATAGGTCCGTTTGGACATAGTAAGTTTGCAAAACAAGTACGTCTACATCCAGTTTTGTTCGAGACACGGTTCTAGGTACAGCAATAGACCATTTACGAGGAGCAAAGTCACTATATCCATAATGAAAAAGAGCAGATTCTACGCAGACTATTCCTTCTGGAATCAGTATTGCAAGAAGCTGTTCTTCTGAAGATGAATCCCCCTCTGCAAGTTGATAATAACCATGCCGGATACGGTCAAGATATCCGACATTGCACATATTTACAACATCGACATAAGGTATTCCTGCTGCAACAAAATCTGCCGCTTTAGCAACACCTTTCTTTTCAATAATAACTTGTTTTGCAAGTGCTTTAGTATCCATGTATTCACTAACTTTCTTTTTTAATTAAAATCCACACTTAGTATCATGGGACAAACCTTTTTTTACCTCATCATCAAAATTATAGCACTTATATTAAAATATTCAATATTTTCATACACACTTTTATAAAATGTGTGTATGTTTTTTATGTATCTACACTCTATTTTTTCAAAAAGCAATGTGATTATAATCACAAAACAATCTACTTTAAAGTATTTACACCAATGCCATTCGGATTCTCTTCTGACCAGAGACAAGAGAATATAATCCTGGACCCGACAAAAAAAGATGGTTACATTGTAACCATCTTTTTTATTAAGCGCGAGACGGGATTCGAACCCGCGACCCTCGCCTTGGCAAGGCGATACTCCACCACTGAGCCACTCGCGCATATCTTATTTCTTTTTTGTTCCCTCGGAACAGTTAATATCATACATGAAGTCAGTCGATTTGTCAACAGTTTTTTTAATTTTTTTTGAAATACATTTTGTTTCTATAATAGTCACTATTATTATGAGTCAAGGAACAAATGGACATGGGGCTGTTGCACTGATTTTAATTAGTGTGCAGTCCTTTTTCGCACTTCAATCCAGGCAGTATATCCACCACGGGTGCAGAACCTGATTCTTTGAAGTTCCAGAGTTCAAGTTCCTTCTTTTAACATCATAAAGATATTATTTATGGCTTATACCGGGCTTAACAAAAAAAGATGGTTACATCATAACCATCTTTTTTGTTAAGCGCGAGACGGGATTCGAACCCGCGACCCTCGCCTTGGCAAGGCGATACTCCACCACTGAGCCACTCGCGCATATCCTGTTTCATTTTGTGTTCCCCTCGGAACGATATGTATCATACCACCTGGCAAATCATTTGTCAACAGTTTTTTTATTTTTTTGTAAATCTGCATGACTCTGAACAGGAACATGTTGACAAAGGTTCTTTTGCCACGGTACTATTGAAGCAACAAATAAGTTACCCGACAAATGAATCCAACAAATACCGCCGGCATAGTTTGCTGTGTAAGAGGGAATAGTAATATTTATATGACGAATTTCGCGAGCGTGCAATGCAGAGAAATCCGTTTGTATCATGGGGCAAAAGGGTTTTGCCATGTATTTGGAGGAAATATTATGAACTATTTGAAAAATGAAAAATCTCCGTATCTGCTGCAGCATAAGGATAATCCAGTCAACTGGTATCCATGGTGTGAGGAGGCTTTTGAAAAAGCAGAAAAAGAAGATAAGTCTGTTTTTCTGAGTATCGGATATTCCACCTGCCACTGGTGCCATGTGATGGCCCATGAATCCTTTGAAGATGAGGAAGTGGCTTCTGTTCTGAACAGGGACTATGTCTGTATCAAAGTTGACCGGGAAGAACGGCCGGATATTGATGCGGTCTATATGACGGTCTGCCAGATCATGACCGGGTCTGGCGGATGGCCGCTGACAATCTTTATGACACCTGATCAGAAGCCTTTTTTTGCCGGAACCTATTTTCCGAAAAAACAGCGTTACGGACATCCGGGATTACTGAATTTGCTGGAAATTATTTCCGAACTGTGGAAAAACAACCGTTCTGAGCTTCTGGATACATGCAGCCAGATTACGGAATATCTCAATAAAAAAGACGTTTCTGTTTCTTGCGAACCGGAGAAGAGTCTGTTAAACGTATCGGTCCGGATCTTTGAAGAGCAGTTTGACTCTGTATGGGGCGGCTTTGGATCCGCTCCGAAATTTCCTGTTCCCCATAATCTGCTGTTTTTAATGAAATACGCACTTCTGGAGAAGGAAAACAGTGCCATGGATATGGCTGAATATACGCTGAAAATGATGGCGCTTGGCGGCATCCATGATCAGATCGGCGGCGGTTTCTCCCGCTATTCCACCGATGCAAAATGGCTTGTCCCCCATTTTGAAAAAATGCTGTATGATAATGCACTTCTTGCTTCCGCTTACCTGATGGCATTTCACATAACAGGAAAACCGTTTTATGAAGATGTGGCCAGAAAAACACTGGATTATGTTCTGCGGGAACTGACCGGTTCACAGGGTGAATTTTTCTGCGGTCAGGATGCAGACAGTGACGGAACAGAAGGGAAATACTATGTATTTACACCGGAGGAAATCCGGCAGATACTGGGACAGACGGACAGTGATGAATTCTGTCATATTTATGATATTACGGAAAAAGGAAATTTTGAGGGAAAATCCATACCAAACCGGATCCGGACGGCAGGACGGAATGAACAGGAACGGATGCTGACCGGATGGAGTTCGCAGGACAGTCGGCTGAAAAAATTGTATGACTACCGCCTGAAACGGACTTCACTTCATAAGGATGATAAGGTAATATTATCCTGGAACGGATGGATGATGATTGCCATGGCAGATGCAGGACGGATTCTGGGGGATGACAGATATCTTCAGGCTGCAGTCCGGACAGCAAAGTTTATCCGGGAAAATATGGAGGATTCGGACAGACGGTTCTATCACAGATGGCGTGAAGGGGATGCTGCCCATGTTGGACAGCTGGATGATTATGCGGTATACGGACTGGCCATGCTGGCCATATACCGGGCCACTCTGGAACCCTTTTATCTGGAAGAAGCGGTATTTCGCGCACGGCAGATGGCTGACTTTTTTGAAGATAAAAAAGACGGCGGATATTATCTGACTGCATCTTACGGGGAAACGCTGATTGCCAGACCCAAAGAAACCTATGATGGAGCTGTTCCCTGCGGCAATTCCACAGCAGCAGTATTACTGGCAGCGTTATCCGCATACACCGGGGAAACACAGATTCAGGAGGCTGCTGACAGACAGATCCGCTTTCTGACCGGAATGATCAGGGACTATCCTATGGGCCACAGCATGGGTCTGCTGGCGCTGACAGAGGTTTTATATCCAACAAAAACGCTGATCTGCACATCATCCGGTGAAACCGTTCCGGAAGAATTAAAGATTTTTTTGCAGAAACATGCAATTCCCAATTTAGCCGTGATCTTAAAAAACAGAACGAATCAGAAGGATCTTGAGAAAATCCTTCCATTTATAAAAGATTATCCTTTACCGGAGAATGGTTCGGTCTTTTATCTGTGCAAAAACGGCATGTGCATGGCACCGGTAAACGAACTGGATCAGCTGATAAAGGACATCGAAATATAAACCACATCAGGCACCGGAAGCAAGCCGGTGCCTGATAAATTTACTGTTATAATATCCATCATCCTGATGATGCTGTTTTCCGAAGTATGATTTGATCTGGATTTGAGAACTATCCAACATTCCTCTCCAGCTCATCAATCAGTCCGGAGAATACCGTCATGGCCTCCTTTACAGGCTCCTGGGATGTCATATCCACACCTGCCATTTTTAACAGATCGATGGGATCCTTTGAACAGCCGCCTTTCAGGAATTTTATATAATCTTCCACTGCAGGTTCACCGTATTTCAGAATTCTGCTGCTCAATGCAGTTGCTGCCGCAAATCCGGTTGCATACTGATAAACATAAAAAGGTGTATAGAAATGAGGGATTCTGGACCATTCCATTTCAATGCAGGAATCCACATGCATATCCGGTCCGAAATACAGTTCATTCAGTTCATGATAGATACTGCAGAGCCGATCCGCTGTCAGTGTTTCTCCTTTCCAGACCATTTCATGGGTTTTGTGTTCAAACTCTGCAAACATGGT
Source organism: Lachnospiraceae bacterium (assembly GCA_051879215.1). Classification (GTDB taxonomy): domain Bacteria; phylum Bacillota; class Clostridia; order Lachnospirales; family Lachnospiraceae; genus TWA4. Next base: position 15,300 of record JBJELP010000015.1, on the reverse strand, counting down.
CTGACGGAAAATGGTTCCTTTAAATGTATCAATATAATTGTTGACCAGATATGCCCGCTCCTCATCGTTTTCTGCATGTTCCATCAGATAATGGTTCAGCAGTGCCTCATTGCAGGTGGATGCCACTTCTGCCACAAAAATTTTATAGGATGCAGTGCAGTAACTCTGGTTGTGATTGGAGAACCAGGAGTGCAGTGCATGTCCCATTTCATGGGCCAGAGTGAATACAGAATCCAGACTGCCGTTGAAGTTCAGCAGGACATAGGGATGTACACTGTAAGAACTGGTACTGTACGCGCCGGAGCGTTTTCCCTGATTTTCATAGACATCGATCCATCTGTTTTCAAATGCCTCACGAAGAATATTCAGATACTCTTCTCCCATGGGTTTCAGTGCTTCCAGAACAATATTCTTTGCTTCCGCAAAGGTATATTTTCTGTCCGGTGCTTTTACAATGGGTACATAAACATCATAGAGAGAAAGATCATCCACATTCAGCAGTTTCTTCCGAAGGGCCACATAACGATACATAATGGGCAGTGCTTCATGGACGGACTGAATCAGGTTGTCATAGACACTGACCGGAATGCTGTTATTATACAGAGAATAATGTCTGGGCGAATCATAGCCTCTCGTTCTGGCATAGAAACTGTGTTCTTTCAGGTTTGCCTGATACATGGCTGCAAGGCTGTTGCGGAAATTTCCATAGGCACGGTAAACCGATTCATATGCATTTTTCCGCAGGACTCTGTCACTGCTTTCCAGCAGATGGACAAATGTTCCGTGTGTCACCTGATGCATTTCACCTTTACTGTCCGGCACCGGCTCAAACTTCATATCTGCATTATTGAACATGGTGAAAATATCACCGGCTGCTCCCGTTACGGAATTGGCTTCTGCCAGCAGGCGCTCTTCTGCATCACTCTTTGTATATTTTTCGTTTCGGAAAATCAGTTCAAACATCCGGTCATAGGATTTCAGCCCCGGCTGCTCCTCCATCATTTTCCGAATCCCTTCACTGCCGATGGCCGTAATTTCCACACGGATAAAAGAGGATGCTGCTGCCATCTTATTATACAGATCCATCGCACGACCATAAAATTCCTGATAGGTTCCGTTGGCTGTATCCTGATCCTGTTTCTGATGTGCATAACAATAAACTCTCTCCAGCAGTTCACAGAATGTATCATCAAACAAAAGGCATTCATACAGCATCTCTGCGGAATCCGCCAGATGACCGCGGTATTGATCATACACCTCCAGCCGGCTTTCCAGATCACTCCATGCTTCTTTCCAGTCCGCATCTGTGGGAAAATAATCTTCCAGACGCCAGGTATCTTCTGTTTTGATTTCGCTTCGCAAAGGCAGTTTTTCAGACATATTATCCAACACTCCTTTTTCTTTTCCTGTTCACCGGTTTCAGACACCTTCTTCGGTGAACTCATGTATCTGATTTTACTCTTTTCGTCTCTTCACTGTCAAGTATATCCGGTCATTCAAGTATATCCGGTCATCCAAAAACATTGTTAAAAACTTATCCTCATTAAGTTGCAGGGAACCCCGAATTCTGATATAGTTATATCAGCGAAAATGGTTGTAAAAATGGATGATATTTTTATAACCCGACAGAATCGAAAGACCATGACAGGTATTCTGTCAAAAATATATGCTTTGAGGAGAATAAAAATGGTAATCAAAAAGACAAACAAGTTAAATAGAAAACAGATCAAGGATGTTATGCAGCTGATCGAGGAATGCCGTTCCGTGGAACCGACCATGATTGCGCCGGTTTTAACCAATGAAGGAAACTTTGATCCGGAACTGCCCAATATGTTCCTGTGTGAGGAACAGGGATATCTGATCAGCTACGTATCCATTTTCATGCCTTCACCTTACTACGGTGAAGTGGTTGCGTTTACCTCACCTGCCGCACGGAAAAGAGGCTATTTCATGAAAACATGGCTGGAAGCTCTGAAGGTTCTCGGTCCTCACATTGAAGAAATGGAAATCATGTTCCTGACCGACGGCAACAGCCCCTCTGCCCTTGCAACCTTACAGGCTCTGGAAATGCATTATGAATATTCCGAATACGTACTGGCAAAGGATATCGAACGGAAAGACTGGGATTTCCGCATCACCGTAAAGGAACTGGATCCCAACAATGTAAAGGATTCCAATGCGATTTTCATGCTGCATACCAATATCTTCCCGGATGGCCGCTCTGAAACACTGACCTTCATGGAATCCACCAAACTGCCTGGCACCCAGAACTTCCTGGCCATCGGACCGGAGGGAAAACCGGTGGGTCTGTTCCATATGACACTGGACGGCGACCGTGTATTTCTGTTCGGTGTCGGTGTTCTTCCTGAATATCAGGGCAAAGGATATGCAAAACAGATGGTTCAGCTTGCCCAGAATATGTGCGATGACGAATTTACCGCCATCGGCGTACAGGTATCCAGCCTCAATGAAGAAGCCATGGGACTGTACAAAAGCTGTGGTTTCAGAGAAGTAAACCGACTGGACTACTGGTATGACGAAATGTAAACAGATGACCGGTTCCAACAGGAACAGATGCAAAAACAGAAAGAAGAAAGTATAAAACAGAAAAAAGTCCATATCTCCGATGATATCCCTGTTTGTTCATCGGATGTATGGACTTTTTTCTTTATGGATATTTTCCAATTATACCATCAGAATGGTCATGGGGACATACGAACGAAATCCCTTAAATCAGACTGCTGTATTTCATCAGGCTGAGATCCACAGCAGCAGCTGCTTCTCTTCCTTCCCGGATGGCCCAAACCACCAGTGACTGACCTCTGTGCATGTCCCCTGCTGTAAATACCTTTTCCACATTGGTCTGGTATTTGCCTGCAGCGGTATCCACATTGGTTCTTGCATTCAGCTTTACGCCGAAAGCATCTGCCACATAACTCTGGGCTCCCAGGAAGCCGGCTGCAATCAGCACGATATCGCAGGGTACTTCTTTTTCACTGCCTTCCACCGGAACCATGTTCATACGGCCTGTTTTTTCGTCCTTCTTTGCTTCCAGTTTTACCAGCACAACCTTTTTCAGATTGCCCTTGGCATCCTTGATGAATTCCTTTACCGTGGTCTGGTATACACGGGGATCACTGCCGAATACGGCAATGGCTTCCTCCTGACCATAATCGGTCTTCAGAATCTTCGGCCATTCGGGCCAGGGATTGGATGCCAGTCTGGTAACAGGCGGTTTCGGCATCATTTCCAGCTGCATAACGGATTTGCATCCGAGACGGATGGAGGTTCCCACACAGTCATTGCCTGTGTCACCGCCGCCGATGATAATGACACGTTTGTTCTTCACATTGATGGCTTTATTGTCCTTTAATCCGGAATCCAGCAGACTCTTTGTGGTACGGCTTAAGAAATCCACTGCAAAATAAATGCCGTTTGCATCTCTGCCGGGTACTTTGATATCTCTGGGATTACTTGCGCCGCAGCAAAGAACCACGTTATCATATTCCTTCAGTATCTGCTTTGCATCCACATTTTCCCCCACATTTGCATTGGTGACAAACTGGATGCCTTCTTCCTTCATGAGGTTGATCCGACGTTCAATTACCCATTTTTCAATCTTCATGTTGGGAATTCCGTACATCAGAAGTCCGCCGGGACGGTCACTTCTTTCATACACGGTAACCTGATGGCCCCGTTTGTTCAACTGCATGGCAGCAGCCAGACCGGAAGGACCGGAACCGATAACAGCCACTTTCTTGCCGGTTCTTACCTTGGGAGGATTTGCCTTGACATATCCCTGTTCAAAGGCATTTTCAATAATGGTCCGTTCATTTTCCTTACAGGTAACCGGGTCTCCGTTCAGATTGCAGGTACATGCCGCTTCACAGAGGGCCGGGCAGACTCTGGAGGTAAATTCCGGAAAACAGTTGGTTTTGGTCAGACGGTTATATGCCTGTTTCCAGTTGCCTGTATAAATCAGATCATTCCATTCCGGAACCAGATTGTTCAGCGGACAGCCGGAAGCCATGCCGCTGATCATCATGCCGGACTGGCAGAAGGGGACGCCGCAGTCCATGCAGCGCGCTCCCTGTTTTCTCTGTGCTTCTTTTCCTAATAATGTATGAAACTCGTTAAAATTCTGAATCCGGTCAACGGGAGCGATTTCGCGAGAATTTTCACGGTTATATTCTAAAAATCCAGTGGGTTTTCCCATGTCATTCTCCTCCTCTTACTTTTTTGTGTTCGCATAAAATGCTTCAATCTGCGCCTGTTCGGTACTGAGGCCTTTTGCTTCCATGTCAGCAAATGTCTTCAGCATACGTTCGTAATCGTAAGGCATGATTTTCTTGAATTTCGGCAGATACTCACCAAAGTTTTCAAGGATTCTCTTTGCCTTGGCAGAATTGGTATAATTTGCATGTTCCTGAATCAGTTTTTTCAGTTCCAGTACATCATATTTGGAGGTTACTTCTTCCATGGAAACCATGGCTTTATTCAGCTTTCGGTACAGATCACTCTTTTCATCCAGTACATACGCAACGCCGCCGCTCATACCGGCTGCAAAATTCTTTCCGGTGGATCCAAGGATTACGGCACATCCGCCGGTCATGTATTCGCATCCGTGATCACCGACACCTTCCACAACTGCTGTGGCACCGGAATTTCTTACACAGAAACGTTCGCCCGCAATACCATTGATATATGCAGTACCGCTGGTGGCACCGTAAAGAGCTACGTTACCGATGATAATATTGTCCTCAGCATCAAATTTTGCGCCGGTGGGCGGATAAATAATCAGCTTGCCGCCGGAAAGACCCTTGCCAAAATAATCATTGCTGTCGCCTTCCACTTCCAGAGTCAGTCCCTTGGGAACAAATGCACCAAAACTCTGTCCGGCACTGCCGTTGCATTTTACCATGAAGGTATCATCTGCCAGACCGGTTCCGAATTTTCTGGTGATTTCGGATCCAAGGATTGTGCCGAATGTTCTGTCCAGAGAACCGATATCCACCTGAACGCTTCTCTTCTGTCCGCTTTCCAGTGCTCCTGCAAACTGTTTCAGCAGAATGGTCATATCTTTGGTCTGTTCCAGCTTGAAATCAAATTCTTTCTTTTCATGATATCCGGCCAGTTTTTTGTCCACATAAGGATTATCCAGAATGCGGCTGAGATCGATTCTGGAAGCACGGGAACTGTCGATGTTGTCCCGTTTCTTCAGCAGATCGGTACGACCCACCAGTTCATCCACCGTGCGGATGCCCAGTTTTGCCATGTATTCTCTCATTTCCTGAGCAATAAAATGCATGAAATTCACTACGTATTCCGGTTTACCGGTAAAACGTTTTCTCAGTTCCGGATTCTGGGTGGCAATACCAACCGGGCAGGTATCCAGATTGCAGACACGCATCATCACGCAGCCCATGGTAATCAGTGGTGCAGTTGCGAAACCAAATTCTTCTGCACCCAGAAGGGCAGCAATCACCACATCACGGCCTGTCATCAGTTTGCCATCGGTTTCAACAATGACCTTATCACGAAGATCATTCATGATCAGTGTCTGATGGGTTTCTGCAAGACCCAGTTCCCAGGGAAGTCCGGCATTAAAAATGGAACTTCTGGGGGCTGCACCGGTACCGCCGTCAAAACCGGAAATCAGGATAACCTGTGCACCTGCTTTGGCAACACCTGCTGCTACCGTTCCGACACCGGATTCGGAAACCAGTTTTACGGAAATACGGGCACGTCTGTTGGCATTTTTCAGATCGTAAATCAGCTGCGCCAGATCCTCAATGGAGTAAATATCATGATGAGGAGGCGGTGAGATCAGGGAAACACCGGGTGTGGAATAACGGGTTTTGGCAATCCAGGGGTATACCTTTCTGCCGGGCAGATGACCGCCTTCACCGGGTTTTGCTCCCTGTGCCATCTTAATCTGTATTTCTTCAGAATTTACAAGATATCTGCTGGTGACACCGAAACGACCGGAAGCCACCTGCTTGATGCTGGAGCATCGGTTATTGCCATTGCTGTCCGGTGTGAAACGTTCCGGACGTTCACCACCTTCACCGGAATTGGAACGACCGCCGATGCGATTCATGGCAATGGCCAGTGTTTCATGGGCTTCCTGTGAAATGGAACCATAGGACATGGCACCGGTTTTGAATCGTTTTACAATGGAATCCACACTTTCCACTTCTTCAATGGGAACTCCTTTTGCAGGATATGCAAAATCCATGACATCACGGATGTGGAATTCATCCATTTCTTCTTCCAGTGTGCGGGTATATTCCTTAAACAGTTCATAGCTGCCGGTTCTGGTGGACTGCTGCAGCAGATGAATGGTTTTGGGATTGTACAGATGCTGCTCCTTGCCGGAACGCATTTTGTAATCACCGGAGCTGTCCAGTGTGGTATCGGTGGCCAGACCCAGCGGATCATACACCTGATTGTGACGGTAATTTACATCGTCTTCAATATCTTTCAGGCTGATACCTTCCACACGGCTGATGGTACCGGTAAAATATTTATTGATTACATCGGAATTAATACCGATTGCTTCAAAAATCTTGGAACCCTGATAGGACTGAATGGTGGAAATACCCATCTTGGAAGCGGTTTTGACAATTCCGCTTAAAACAGCATTGTTGTAATCATCAATGGCTGCCGGGTAATCCTTGTCAAGCATTTCAGTTTCGCAGAGATACTTGATGGCTTCCTGTGCCAGATACGGGTTAACTGCAGAAGCACCGTAACCCAGCAGGGTTGCAAAATGGTGTACTTCTCTGGGTTCTGCACTTTCCAGAATAATGGAAACACTGGTTCTCTTCTTGGTTCTGACCAGATACTGCTGCAATGCTGATACAGCCAGCAGAGACGGAATCGGCACACGGCTTTCATCCACACCACGGTCAGAGAGGATCAGAATGGTTGCACCGGATTTAAATGCACGGTCTGCTTCCAGGAACAGACGATCCAGAGCCTTTTCCAGAGAGGTATTCTTATAGTAAAGAATCGGAATCGTTACAACCTTGAAGCCTTCACTGTTCATGGACTTGATCTTCAGAAGATCCGTGGAAGTCAGAATCGGATTGTGAATTTTTAACATACGGCAGTTTTCCGGCTTATCTTCCAGAATATTGCCGCCGCAGCCCAGATGAATTTCCGTCGAGGTCACGATTTCTTCACGAATTGCATCGATGGGCGGATTGGTAACCTGGGCAAACAGCTGTTTAAAATAATTAAACAGAGGCGGATGCTTTTTGGACATGACAGCCAGAGACGTATCGGTACCCATTGCGGAAATCGCTTCACTGCCATCCCTTGCCATGGGCAGGATCATGGTACGGAACTCTTCATAGGTATAGCCAAAGGTCTTCATCAGACGAATTCTTTCCTCATTGGACATCTTCGGTGTACTCTGATTGGGAATCTTCAGATCCTTCAAAAACTTCATGTTGGCATCCAGCCATTCACCATAGGGGTGTCTGGAAGCATACTGTTTTTTCAGATCTTCATCGTTGATCAGCACACCTTTCACGGTATCAACCAGCAGCATTTTGCCAGGCTTCATACGATCTTTCAATACCACATTTTCAATGGGAATATCAATGGCTCCGGTTTCCGAAGACAGAATCATATATCCATCTGAAGTGATCATATAACGGGACGGACGCAGACCATTCCTGTCAAGAACCGCTCCCAGCAGATCGCCATCTGAGAAAATAATGGATGCAGGACCATCCCATGGCTCCATCATGGAACCATAATAGTTGTAGAAATCCTTCTTCTGCTGGTCCATGTATTTATCATTTACCCAGGGTTCGGGAATTGTGATCATAACTGCCAGGGGAAGATCCATGCCGCTCATCATCAGGAATTCCAGCGTGTTATCCAGCATTGCAGAGTCAGAGCCTTCTTCATTGATAACAGGAATCACCTTGGTCAGATCATCCTTGAAATATTCGGACTCCATGCTTTCTTCACGGGAAATCATCTTATCCGCATTGCCTCGGATGGTATTGATCTCGCCATTGTGAACCATCAGCCGGTTGGGATGTGCTCTCTCCCAGCTGGGATTTGTGTTGGTACTGAAACGGGAATGCACAGCTGCAATGGCGGATTCATAATCCGTATCCTGCAGGTCACAGTAGAAGCCACGCAGTTCACCCACCAGAAACATACCTTTATAAACAATGGTACGGCTGGACATGGATACTACATATGTATAGTCATTGGACTGTTCAAACAGACGGCGCGCAATATAAAGCTTGCGGTCAAATGCCAGCCCCTTTTCACAATCCGCCGGTTTTTTAATAAAACACTGAAGGATGTAGGGCATCTTGTCAAATGCTTTCTTTCCAAGGATACCGGGCTTGGTCGGAACCTCTCTCCATCCCAGGAATTCCATTCCTTCCTTTTCAACAATCACTTCCAGCATCTTCCGGGCCTGATTTCTTTCCAGTTCATCCTGGGGAAAGAAAAACATGCCAATACCGTATTCTCTTTCTTCACCAATGTCAAAACCAAGATTGGCTGTTACTTTCTTAAAAAATTTATGTGAAATCTGAAGAAGAATACCAACACCGTCACCGGTTTTGCCTTCCGCATCTTTGCCGGCTCTATGCTCCAGATTTTCAACGATCTGCATCGCCTGATCCACCGTGCGGTGTGTCTTGATTCCTTTGATATTTACAACAGCACCGATACCACAGTTATCATGCTCAAAACTGGGATCATAAAGTCCCGGAGTATTTCCTGTACGATTACCTTCCATATTATTCATTCCTTTCCCTAAACCTTCTGCATGCTTTTCATACAGCCCATCTCATAGAAAAAAGTAAAATACCCATCTATTCAGACGCGGCAGGTTTTATGAAATATTACATCAGAAAATGTTGCATTGTAAAGCGTATAAATCGGAACTATTGTCAGATTATTCGACAATTTATTGTAGTAACATTATATTGTCATTTATAAAAATGAATTTTCAAAACAATTCATCGAATTTTAACGTCATCCAACACGGTAATTCAATCCGGTATACCTGCCCGAAAATCAGACTGAGACAGAAAAAATCCCCGACAGCTTCTCCTTCTGCCGGGGATCGTGGCCCAATACGTTAACTCTTTTTTGTTTCTTACTACATATTTTTTACAGTTTTCAGCAATGCTTCCAGTGCTTCATCTTCATCATCTCCATCACAGAAGATACGAATTTTATCACCCTTTTTTATGTTGGCTGAAAGAATACTGACAACTTTCTTTCCATCAACACTTTTGGTGCCTTTTCGGATGAGAACACCACATTCGTATTTTGCTGCTGTTTTCGCAAATTCTCCTGCCGGACGTAAATGAAGTCCCATTTCGTTTGTAATAATCACATTTTCATTAACCATGTTATGAACCTTTCTGTCAATCCGTTTTACAGGCATAAAAATGGGCAGAGCAACAAACCGATACGGCCTTTTGTCTTTTGTGACACAAAGCCGTATCAGTATGAAACTCTACCCCACTCATTTCATGTATTGACACGGAAACCGGATATGGCTAACACCCCCCACATCCGATCTGAACTGTCAGCTGATCAAATCTTATCTGAAAATCAAATCCGATCCGAAAATTAATTATACTAATGCAACTGTTTCTCTTGCAATTGCAAGTTCTTCGTTGGTAGGAATAACCATAGCGGTTACAGTTGAATCATCAGTAGAAATTACGGTATCTTTACCACGAACGTTGTTCTTGTCAGCATCCAGCTTGCAGCCCAGATAGGACAGCTTGCTCATGATCTGTGCACGAACTTCGATATCGTTTTCACCGCAGCCTGCTGTGAAGCAGATTACGTCAACACCGTTCATAACTGCAGCGTAAGCACCAACATATTTCACTACACGATGGCAGAATACATCCAGTGCAGCCTTTGCACGCTTGTTGCCTTCTTCTGCAGCAGCATGCAGATCTCTGAAGTCAGATGAAACACCGGAGATACCCTGTACACCGGACTTCTTGTTGCATACAGTCAGCAGTTCCTTAATATTTAAACCTTCTTTGTTAGCGATGAACTCAAGGATAGCGGGATCGATGTCACCACATCTGGTACCCATAACCAGACCTTCCAGAGGAGTAAGACCCATGGAAGTCTCTACACACTTGCCGTTTTCTACAGCGGAAATGGAAGCACCATTACCAAGATGGCAAACGATGATCTTCAGATCTTCTACGTTCTTGCCCAGAACTTCTGCAGCATGTTTGGAAACGTAGCTGTGGCTTGTTCCGTGGAAGCCGTAACGACGAACTGCATACTTTTCATAGTATTCGTAAGGCAGAGCGTACAGGTAAGCTTCTTCAGGCATGGTCTGATGGAAAGCAGTATCAAATACAGCTACCATGGGTACACCGGGCATCAGTTCCTTGCATGCATTGATACCGATGATATTTGCAGGATTGTGCAGAGGTGCAAGATCAGAACACTTGTCGATTTCAGCAATAACATCATCTGTGATAACAGTTGAGCTTGCAAACTTTTCACCGCCGTGTACAACTCTGTGACCTACAGCACCGATTTCGCTCAGATCAGCGATCACGCCGTTTTCAGGATCTGTCAGCTGCTTTAATACGTTGCTTACAGCTACAGTATGGTTCGGCAGCGGATCGTTGAATACAACTTTGTCCTTGCCTGCGGGTGTATGAGTCAGAACACCGTCAATACCGATTCTTTCGCAGAGACCCTTAGCTAATACAGCTTCTGTTTCAGAGTCAATCAGCTGATACTTCAGAGATGAGCTACCGCAGTTAATAACTAATACTTTCATTTTATTTTCCTCCTGGTTATTTTCCTCCTGGAAATCTTAATCCGCCTGTATGGGCATACTACACCCCTCATACGGAACGTTATTCTTATTTTAATATTTTTTCCATAAACTGTAAAGAGAAAAGGGGGATTTTATATGATTTTTTCACCATGCAATTCACTGGTATGACTCGTTTCCTCACGCATCTGTGCATCTTTTTTCTTCACGCATCTGTGCCTCTTTTTTGGAGAAAATACAGCCACAGAAATTCTGACGGTACAGACCGTACTCTGCAGATAACTCAATGGAACGCTTATATCCGTTTTTCTTTTTAAAATCAGAGAACAGATAGGGAACGCCATACTGTTCCGAAAGTTCTCTGCCGATTTCATTGAGTTTCCCGGCATTTTTCAGCGGACTGATGCTCAGTGTCGTTGTGAAATAATCAAAGCCCCCGGCAGCGGCAGCCTTTGCTGACTCTTCCAGGCGAAAACGGTAACATAAAAAACAGCTTTCGCCGCCTTCCTGATCCGATGCTCTGTCCGGTACGTTCTGATAAAATTCTTTCGGTGAATAATCACAGTCCATATACTGAATAGGATATCTGACCGGCATGGAATTCATCATCCGTTTCAGTTCTTCTTTTCGTTTTTCATACTCCGATGCTTCACTGATATTGGGATTGTAAAACAGAACAGTGATCCTGAAATACGAGGAAAGATACTCCAGTACGTAACTGCTGCAGGGTGCACAGCAGGCATGCAGGAGAAGAGTCGGCACTCTTCCCTCTTTTTCCAAAGCAGCCAGTGTCTTTTCCAGTTCCTTCTGATAATTTACATTTATCTGACCCATATTCAATCCCTTCTTTTTCAAATCGACAATTCCAGCCATTTCCGCGGATCTGTCCGTGAGCATCAGGCCGGAACTGAAATTACAATTGTATCAGGTAAAAAGAGCGATACAGCCTGCAGCCATATCGCTCTTTGGAATATCTGTATCATCCGAACCGGGATATCCGGACCACGGATTCTTCCGGTCTGTAAATACTATATTTATCAGGTAAGGAAATCCCTGATTCTGCGGCTTCTGACAGGATTGCGCAGTTTCCTGAGTGCTTTTGCTTCAATCTGTCTGATACGCTCTCTTGTTACGTTGAATTCCTTTCCTACCTCTTCCAGTGTACGGGGATGTCCATCTTCAAGACCAAAACGAAGAACAATGACCTGACGTTCTCTTTCCTTCAGATCTTCCAGCAGGGTCTGAATATGTTCTCTCAGCATAACAGACTCAACATTGCCTTCCGGAGTCACCGCATTGCCGTCTGCTACAAAATCGCCGAGATTGGAATCATCCTCTTCGCCAATAGGTGTTTCCAGTGATGCAGGTTCACGGGCAATCTGCATAATCTCCATCACCTTTTCTTCTGTCATGTCCAGTGCCTTTGCAAGCTCGGCAACAGAAGGTTCATAGCCAAATTCCAGCGTCAGCTTACGCTGCATCTTTGACATCTTGTTAATTGTCTCAACCATGTGTACCGGAACACGAATTGTTCTGGCCTGATCTGCAAGTGCTCTTGTAACGGACTGTCTGATCCACCAGGTTGCGTATGTACTCAGCTTATAGCCTTTTGTATAATCAAATTTTTCAACGCCTTTGATCAGACCCAGATTCCCTTCCTGCACCAGATCCAGAAACGACATGCCGCGGCCGGTATAACGCTTGGCGATACTTACCACCAGACGCAGGTTGGCCTCCACAAGACGTTCCTTGGCCCTTGTCTTTTCCTGTTCCGTACCCTCTGCTTTCATACGTGCAAGTTCAATCTCTTCTTCTGCGGTCAGCAGGGGAACTGTGCCGATTTCCTTCAGATACATACGGACAGGATCTTCGGTTCCAATACCTTCCAACAAATCGATGGCGTCCAGATTGATTTCTTCTTCATCTTCATCTGATGCGATATAATCTTCCTCACCGGCATCCAGAATCACACTTTCCGCACTTGTAAGTTCATCATTCATCACACGCAGTACATCGATTCCTTTAGACTCCAGATACGTATAAATGTGTTCCCGGTTCTCATCTGTCAGTTCAATGCCCTGCAGCTGCTCATTGATATCATTCAGATCAAGAGCACCTTTTTTACTCTTGCCGAGCTCGACCAACTTGTTCAGAATCTCCAGTAATTTCTTTTCACCCATTCTTACGTCTCCTCAAAAGTAGAATATAATTGACTCCTGTAAATTTAAATTATATCAATTACTTTTGAAAAAGTCAAACAGATTTTTATATTTTTTTCAAAAATATTTCCTGAAATCGTAAAATAATCCCTTTTCTGACAGCTGCTCCGTGGTTCTTTTACGCTCAGCCATCTTTCAGGATTTTCAGATAGACTGCATACGCGGAAGGAACTGCATACTGCTCCAGAATTTCCTTCCTGTCATAAAATTGCAGCTGATTGCCTTTGATTTTCTTCAAGTGAATCCGATATGCCGTCATCCGCCACTCCACATGGCTGAAGATATGAACGGATCCGGTTATGGGTTCGGCTGTAAAAGAGGTTTCTCCATATGTGATCATCCATTCTGTGATATCGTCAGCAGACATGGTTCCTTCTATATTGGGAAACTCATATAGATTGGCCAGCAGCCCTTTCGGCGGCCGTTTCTGCAGAACATAGGAATCCTGATACTGAATCATCAGAATTGTCCTGTTTTCGATCCTTCTGGGTTTTTTAGGTGCTTTATAGGGAATCCTGTCGGTTTTCTCAAGACGATGGGCCATACAGATGCCCGCTAAAGGACACTCGGTGCAATGAGGTTCTCCATTGGGAATACAGACCATTGCTCCCAGTTCCATCAAAGCCTGATTGAAATCTCCCGGACAGGACTCCGGAATAATTTCCTTCAGGTTTTCTTCCATTTTTCTTTTAATTCCGGCCTGACCGATGTCCTCTTCAGAAGCCAGAACTCTGGAAATCACCCGCAGCACATTCCCATCCACTGCCGGATAAGGCAGCCCGAAGGCAATGGAGGAAATAGCTCCTGCCGTGTAAGAACCGATTCCCGGCAGATCCAGAAGCTTTTTATAATCGCCCGGTAAATTGCCATGATACGCTTCCACCGCACGGATTGCTGCGGCTTTCAGATTTTTTGCCCGATTATAATACCCCAGCCCCTGCCAGAGTTTCATCAGTTCCTCATCATCCACAGAAGCCAGTGCAGGGATATCCGGCAGTTTCTCCAGAAAGCGATTATAATATGGAATCACTGCCTCCACACGGGTCTGCTGCAGCATGATTTCTGAAATCCAGACATGATACGGTGAAGGATCTGCTCTCCAGGGAAGGTCACGATGACCTGCACGAAACCAGTCTACCAGCGGTCTGACGATCTGCATCAGACGTTCTTTCTCCGACAGGATGCCCACCCCCGACTCAACCGGGAGCAGGCCTCCATACATATCAGATTCCTGCATGGTTATACTCTCCCGCAGGCTTCCTTCAGCCAGTTTCGCTCTTCTTCATCAAGGGCAAGACTGATCGTATCATATACCTTCTGATGGTATTGATTCAGCCATTCGATTTCCTCTGCCGTCATGAGAGACCAGTCAATGGCATCTTTGTCAATGGGTGCCATCGTTACAGTTTCAAATTCCAGAAAACGTCCGTATTCATTGGTTTCTGCTTCCTGACAGATCAGCAGGTTTTCCGTACGGATGCCGTATTCCCCTTCCAGATACAGACCAGGTTCATCGGAAGTCAGGATACCCGGCTCAACAACCTGTGCTCCTCTTTTTCCGTTCCAGTGAATTCTGACAGGACCTTCGTGTACATTCAGAAGATATCCCACGCCATGTCCGGTTCCGTGGTTAAAATCCAGACCGTATTTCCACAGCGGTGCCCTCGCCCATACATCCAGATTCGCGCCGGTACATCCATAAAGGAATTTACAGGATGCCAGACCGATCATGCCCTTCAGAACCAGGGTAAAATGAAGTTTCTGTTTATCCGTCAGCGGACCCACTGCAATGGTTCTTGTGATATCCGTGGTTCCTTCCAGATACTGTCCGCCGGAATCCACCAGAAAGAATCCTTCCGGTTTTAACTGCGTATCCGTTTCTTCCGTTGCAGAGTAATGACACATGGCTGCATTGCTTTCATAGGCTGCAATTGTAGGGAAACTCAGATCCAGATACCCCTCCTGTTCCGCACGCTTCCCATCCAGATAAGCCGCAGCACTCATTTCCGTAATCGGAATCTTCCCTATATTTTTCTTCAGCCAGCAGATAAACTTTGTAACTGCAACACCATCTTTTATGTGGGCTTTTCTGATATTTTCCTGTTCCACAGGGTTTTTGATGGCTTTGAAAAGGGTCTCCGGGTTCTGATCATCCACAATGGAAACACCGACAGGGATCCGCGCATACAACGCACAATTTACACGTTTTGAATCCAGCAGTACCGTATCCTGATCGGACAGGCGGCTTTTGATTACTGCAGCCGCGCCTGT
>JBJELP010000014.1:16736-20746 GCA_051879215.1 Lachnospiraceae bacterium | reverse complement strand
TGGCTGCACCAGCGGCGCAGGCATTGTCCAGACCTATAACTATGATTCCTTAAGCAGGACGGGAGGCGGCAGTACCTTTACCCCTTACCAGTATGCCCCGTCACCGGTACACGATGATGAATCCGACGGCTTCATCTCCCTCTTACAGGTATCTGATTTCGGCGAAGTCCTTCCTTTAAAATCAAAGACGCAGCCAAACAAAAACGCGGACAATGCATGGGACTTTGTCATTACAGGGGAAGCATCCAACGCGAGTGAACTCACGGCGGGATACGTTACAGACAATACGGGGCCGGAGACCGGAGAATCAGGATCCGCAGCGGAATCATCCTATTCATTGAAAAAGTCAGTTCCGAAAGCTCCCGCGGAAACAAAGTCTTCCGCTACAGATACAGGAACTTCTGAAAAATCAGAATCCTCTGCGGAATCAAGCGCTCCTGCGGAAACGGAATCCCAGGCAGAAACCCCAGATGCAGCGGAATCCTCGAAAGAAGCAGAATCTTCCACGGAGTCCTCTGCAGAAGCAGAACCTTCTGCCGCAGGCCTTCTGGATGAAGTTCTTGGCGTTCAGGACGCGGGAGCAGAAGAGGGGACAAAGACCTACGGCGTGAACTTCTACACGATGCAGCTGACGGATGACCTGTTTATCCTGGAAGGCGAAGACCTGAAAGCAGGGGATTATCAGTTTGACAGCATCCCGTATATCAAGATCCAGGGCGTTGCAGCAGCTGCGGATCTGGACGAGCCGAATGTAACAGTGAATGCGGGAACCGGCGAATGGACCGTAAGCGGTGCGGAAACCCTCACATGGAAACCGGGAAATGCTGCGATCGAAGGCCTGACTGTTTACTATAAAGCAGGAGACGGTGAATGGCAGGAATACGACTATGAAGGCAATAAAGGTGCACTGGCAGGTGCAGGCATCAACGGCGTCACAGCCATCAGGGCAGAGTATAAGTCTTACTATGGCTATGCGGCCGTGCAGGTATTCACCAACATCGATATCATCAAGACGCAGCACGTGATGGATATCATCGGAGACAAATCTTCTGTTACGCTGTGGAACGTGGATTCCTACCGGGCATATGACAGCGAGGGACACCTCCGCAACGCACACGATGTCAGCAAATACGGCGGCACGCTTCGTGACCATCTGGCAGCACGTGATGAAGCTTACAAGGCAGAAGATGCGGCAGCTGCTTATACGGAATCCATGAAACAGGGGATTCTTGACGGCACGCTGATTGAACAGCACGATTTCGATAACATCGAGCTTACAAAAGCCTTCATCGAAAGCAAGGCTTCCAAGAACGTAACGTATACAAACGATACGGCAAACCAGAGGGTAACGGCAGACTACACGCTGGAAGCATACCTTACGGGACAGTCTGATTACAAGTCTGTTCTTTCCGAGCTGATTACCAGACAGAAGGATGATACGTTCTATGACCTGCTTCCAATGGGCATGACCTATGCGAAGGATTCTGCAGTGGCGAACCTGATCAGCCAGACTTCTGTGTTTGCAGATGTTACTGTAGAGCAGATCGCAAACTGGCGTGATACCGGAAGGACAATGCTCATCTTCCATGTAAGTACAAAGAATGGGCAGAATAATTACAACGATAAGTACCAGTCCGGATATACCCTGAAATTCAAGGCTTACTATCCGTGGGAGGATATCCAGGAATACGGGCGTACTCCCAGAAACTCCTTTGCTTACAAGTCTTCCGAAGGAAGCATCGCAGGCTTCCCCGATGACGGCGGACGTATTCTGGAGGGTGCATACCTGGCAGAACTGGACGGTATTGAGTCGGATGTAAAAGACACGGTCTATGCAGATACCAACAAGTCCCTGATCTTCAATACAGCTTCTGTAAATGGGTATTCCAAGAAGGTAAAGGCCCCGGAAGATGAAGGGTATATGAACCACACGACGGTGTTTGAAGGTGGAGATTATACCTACCGGCTCCGTTACGGTTCGGAAGCGAACACGACATCGTCAGGGATCATCCTTTACGATGTGCTGGAGAACAACTACGGCTCCAATGAGTACTGGAAAGGAACCTTAAAGAGCATCGATACCACGGTGGCAGAAAACAAGGGCATCCAGCCGGTTGTTTACTACAGCACGGCGGAAGGCATCGTGATCACGAACGAGCTGGCTCCGGACCTGACCGACGAGTCTGTATGGTCAAGGACAGCTCCGGAGGACCTGAAAGACGTAACTGCCATTGCTGTGGATCTGTCCGCAAAGCAGGACGGAACGCCTTTTGTACTGGAAGCAAACGCGGCTGTATCCGTGATCATCAACATGACAGCGCCTTTAGACGGTGTTGCGTATGAGGAAAACGGAACGCTTGCCTACAATACTTCCTGGATCAAAGCGACGACGAAAAACACGGCGTCCACAACGGAAACGACGGCTGTTACGCAGTCTGATGCGACAACGGTGGCGATCAAGGCTCCGTCTGTGATCGTGGAAAAGGTCAACGACGGCGGTCCTGAGGATGATACGTTCGAGCTGACCCTGAGCATCTCGGGTGCCAGTGCCAATACGGAATACCCGGTGGCTTACTCTGGTGACGAGACCGGCGAAAAAGCAGCAGTCCTTACAACAGACGCCGATGGTAACGGAACTTATACCGGTACTTTAAAAGGTGGAGAATCCTACAGCGTAAAGCTTCCGATGGGAACGAAGTATACCGTTTCTGAAGAACCGGGTTCTGGCTATACGCCTTCCTATATCGTTACGGGTGAATACGCAAACATCGTAAAAGTCGGGGATAAGGCAGAAGCCGGAGAAATGCTTTCAACGAAGGAAGAGACTATCGATGAAACCGTCGATGTGACGGTGACATTCACAAACAACAGCACAATCCGCAGGGTTGAGATCTGGAAACAGATCTACGGACGTTATGAACAGAAGAGTGACCATATTTATGATTTCGAGCTTGCCGTAACAGGAAAGGCAGGAGACGCCTATGACGTAACGAAGCCGGACGGCACGGAAGATACGATCATCCTGGGCCTTGACGGAAAAGCAGTCTATCCGTTCTCCTTAAAAGGTGCGGAAGCAGAAGCGGCTGCTGAAAAGCTCATTGTGGCGCTTCCGGTCGGAGCGACCTACCAGGTGACCGAGCGGATGGCGGAAGACTACGGACAGGACTACAAACCCTCTTACTCATGGAGGGGGAACGGTATTTTTGTCAGCAGAAACGGAAAGGGTGAGGCTGGAGAATCACTTGCCACAGCCGTGGAAACTGCAGACGAAGAGGATGCAAAGGTTGTAACACTCCGGTTTACGAACACTGGTATTCCGGCAAAGCTTTCCATAGAAAAAAAGGTCGCCGGCAATGATGCGGACATCAACAAGCAGTTTGAATATACGGTGCATTTCACAGGCCTGACGCCTGGTGAAAAGTATGATCTAGACGGAAGCACATATCCTGATTATCCGGAAGAAACGCCGGAAGGGCTGACCATGTTTATCCCGGGTATGGAGTTTAATCTCGCAGTAAAAACGAGGACAGGTGCCTATGATGGAAGCGAATCTGACGAAGGTGATGATCATTATTGGATTCCATGGTGGTATAATGACGAGGTTATAACGTCATTCATACGAAGCGACACAGAGCCTGCGGAAGGAATGGATCCATTCATTGCTTCCACCGATGATTCATCGCATGAGATCCTTGCATGGGTCGATGGAACGACTGTTTACTGGTATTCGGAAGCGGAAACGGTGTATATGAACTACAGCGCGCGAATGATGTTTGCAGAGATGAATGTTCTTCAAAATATATCGGGACTGAAAGATATTGATACATCTTATACGGCTGATATGAGTTACATATTCGGCAATGCTAAAAAACTTTCTGATATATCCGCCCTGGGCGGCTGGAATGTCTCAGGTGTAACAAATATGGACAGCGCATTTTATGGGATGTCAAACATCAAAAATATAAGCGCGCTTGCAGACTGGGATGTTTCAAACGTGACGAATATGGAAT
>JBJELP010000014.1:0-16636 GCA_051879215.1 Lachnospiraceae bacterium | reverse complement strand
TTATGTTTTCAATGTGTACAAACCTCGCAGACCTTACACCTTTGGCTGACTGGGATGTTTCAAACGTGACGAATATGGAATTTATGTTTTCAATGTGTACAAACCTCGCAGACCTTACACCTTTGGCTGACTGGGACGTCTCAAACGTGACGAGTATGCGTACGATGTTTAATTACTGCCGAAACCTCACAGACCTTACGCCTTTAGCAGACTGGGATGTCTCAAATGTGACGAGTATGTATAGTATGTTTGCTTCCTGTACAAACCTCACAGACATTACCCCTTTGGCGGGCTGGGATGTCTCAAACGTGACGCGTATGAGTTCTATGTTTGCTTCCTGTACAAACCTCACAGACATTACATCTTTGGCAGGCTGGGACGTCTCAAATGTGACGAATATGGAATTTATGTTTTCAAAGTGTACAAACCTCGCAGACCTTACACCTTTGGCAGACTGGGATGTCTCAAATGTGAGGTTTATGTACGAAATGTTCACTTACTGTAAAAACCTCACGGACCTTACTTCTTTGGCAGGCTGGGATGTCTCAAACGTGACGAATATGGGATTTATGTTTAACAACTGTCAAAAGCTTACAGACCTTACACCTTTAACAGGCTGGGACGTCTCAAACGTGACGAATATGGGATTTATGTTTAACGAGTGTACAAAGCTCACGAATATTACTTCTTTGGCGGACTGGAACGTCTCAAATGTGACGTTTATGAGAGGTATGTTTGACACGTGTACAAGCCTCGCAGACCTTACGCCTTTGGCAGGCTGGGATGTCTCAAACGTGACGAATATGGAATTTATGTTTGACGAGTGTACAAAGCTCACGAATATTACTTCTTTGGCGGACTGGGACGTCTCAAACGTGACGAAGATGAGTAGTATGTTTAGAGGATGCGTGAGTATTGCAGATGCAAGAATGCTTTCCAAATGGGATATTAATCCGGATTCAGGCGCTTCTGTGTCTGCTGGCAGCAATGCCGTATTCTACAACTGTCCGCTTCTTGAAGAGCACCCGTCCAGATATCCTGTCTGGTATGATGCTTACAGGGATTCGGATAATAAGGCGGGAAGTTTGAAAGCAGGCACGTATTCTTTAAAGAAATCAACAGTTACAGTTAGTGATAACGAGCCGTCTCTGTTGGAAGAGCCTGTTTCAGAAGATAAAGATCGGGGTTACAGTACGAAAGAAGCGGCAAAAGCAAATGCAGACAGCGGTTACTTCATTGCGGACAAAAACGGGGAAGCCTATTATGTGTTCCATCTGTTTGACGGAAACAGTATAACTATCAATGATCTGAACCCAGAAACAACATATGAGATCACGGAAACCGGCTCCGCTTATATCCCTTCTTATAAAGTAACAAAAGGTGCGGAATATACACTCTCTGATGCCGGAGGACAGGAAGAGCCGATGATCGACCTCTCAACCGGGACAGAAACACTTCCCGCCGGTGCGGAAGTTGCTTACAGATTTACAAACGTGAAAAACAGGGCGCAGAACGTGACGGTCAGGAAGGAAGCGGACGGAAGTCTTGCGGATCCGGATGACGAGTTTTCATTTTATGCGTCAGTCAGCAATGCGACTCCGAATGCAGAGTATGAAGTTGTGAAATATACGCCGTCATGGAACCGTCTTCCAATTGATGTCGAAAAGTATGAGGGTGATACTTATATAAAGATCTCAGAAGAAGACCTTGCGGCTCTTGATGGTGCCCACATCGAAAAACTCTGCATGGATTGGGATGATGTTTATAACGACTCATGTGATATCCGTGTTGCAGATGGAAATCTTACCATTGTCATTACGTATGACGATGGAACGACCAAAAACTATACGACAGGAAATGTAAAGCTTGAGACCAGTACAGAGTATAACAGGGACGGTTCCACTACTGTAACGTTATCTTTCAGTGGTTCGGTGTATATCCCTTCTTTATATGTTCTGACTTACTGGGAGGACTCAGAGACATCTGCTTTCACAACAGATGCGGGAGGTAATGCAGACCTGAACTGGACGATGAAATCTGGTGAATTTTTTAAGATGTTCGATCTTCCGGAAGGTGCTTCCTACCAGGTAAGGGAAGATGGTGTTGCAAACTATATCGCTTCCTACGAGATCACGGATAATAACGATTCAGACGGAATCCTGGATACCGTTGTGAAGGTTAAGGATGCCAATCTGCTGCGCAACCATGATTTAAGCACAGCTGTGGAAACGGTAGATCAGTATGAAGATATCGTGATCACCTTTACGAATACAGCACCGATTCCGGTCCTTCCGATGACCGGCAGCAACACAGCACTGCTGATGGTTCTTATGGGCATTGCGGGACTTGCAGGATACGGTTTCTGTGGAGTTTCAAAACGCCGCAAACGAATCAAACGGTAACACAGTAAAATAAAACGACAAGAAAATTTCTTGTTCTATGCAGCATCAGCTTTATGGCTGGTGCTGTTCTTTATTTATGGAAGAAACCATGATCCTGCTGTACAGAGAAAACCGGCTCAGAAGGTTTTCTGACATATACAGAGTGTTATGTGTCAAAACTTGCAAGTATTGATTCATGTTGCAAAACATTGTTTCATAAATTATAATAGTTGTGTTAAAACATAATGTCAAAAGTGTTTGTGTCAATACATAAGAAACCAGGAGGGGCGACTGCATGATATACGGATATGCGAGAGTGAGTACTAAAGCTCAGGCAAGAGATGGCAATTCGCTTGAAGCGCAGAAGAAGGCGTTAACGGATGCTGGAGCAGTGAAAATATTTGTAGATGCTTTTACCGGAACGAAACTGGATCGACCGGAATTTGATAAGCTGAGATCCGTTCTTGAGCCGGGAGATACGCTCGTGATCACAAAACTGGATCGTCTTGCAAGAAGTGTGTCGAAGGCTTCTGAACTGATTACAGATCTGATCGATGAAGGGATTGCAATCAATGTCCTGAATCTCGGCCAGCTGAGCAATGATTCAGTCAACACCTTGATGCGGAATATCCTTCTTTCATTTGCTCAGTTTGAGCGAGATATGATCGTGCAGCGAACACAGGAAGGAAAGGCGGTTTCCAAAGCCAATAATCCGGATTTTCGTGAGGGCCGGCCGCCAAAGTACGATCAGGAGCAGCTGGACAATGCGATGATGCTGCTGGAAACCAAATCATTTAATCAGGTTGTAAAATTAACAGGAATCAGCCGCAGCACATTGCACAGAGAAAAGAAGAGACGGGAAACTTTAGGATAAGACACATAACACAACCGGAATTGTCATGGGTGATATTACCGGTTCTAAACATATATTTACATCCGATCATTACGATGAAGCAAAGAAAGTCTGCTCTATATGGATCTGCAAGGATACACCGCAGCAGAACACCAGCCATAAGGACGTTTCAGACACCATAACAGAATATTTCATGGAACCGAAAGTGATCTGCCAGTCGGATCCTGACCGTGAAGTGGCAATCGGCCGGTATGACCTGTTATCGGTTGTCTTTGTCTGTCTGAGGGATGACAGCACAGTGCATTCCAAAAACAGACTGATTGGGATGTTATCGACACTGCTGTCTTCAAAGATGCAGGTGCCGGAGAAAAAGGAAGAGCTGGAGGGAAGATATGACCTCCCGATGTCAGTAGAAATGGAAAGGGAGTGCGCGATTATGTGTAACTTAAGTCATGCAATCGCAGAAGAGGCAAGAGCTGAAGAAAGAAAAGCTATTATTAAAGAAAATGAAGCCATCATTAAAGAAAAAGATGCGATCATCAAAGCAAAAGATGAAGAAATCAGGACACTCAAAGAAGAACTTGCCCAGTTTCAGAAAAACAAATGAGTTGTGTATCAGTACATGGAACAATTGAATAACAAGTAAAAGGGAGTCCCTTTGCAGAGCGATCTGCATTGGGACTTTTGCCATATGGGAACAGGACTGGAATTGCTGTGTTTATGCCATATTTTTCTGGAGCAGCTGACGGAAGAAAATGAGATATTTGTTGTAGTAAACGAAAACAGGATGTTGTATACTAATCTGTATAAGACGATAAAAATCATCTGGATATAGGAGGACACGGCATGATAAGAGAGTATATTCGGGATAAACGGAGGGCATCCCAGATACAGCTGGATAATCCAATGCTGCAGAAGGTCATACAGTGTAAGCATTGGGAGAAGTTAGCAGATGAAGATCTGAAGGAAAAGCTTGGTCTATCGGAGCGGGAATTGAAAATCTACCTGGCTGCGTATAGCAGAATATCAAAGCATGTTTGTTTTTAAAATGGCGTCGGTGCGTGTTGTGCGTGCCGGCGTTTTTTCTTTGCAAAAAAAAGAAAGCACCGCAGTGCTTTCCTGAATCGCTGCTTATTTCTCTGTCGTTTCATCAAAGGGTTCATCCGTATCGTCCAGATGCTCCAGGGCATATTCGCAAGCCTGCTGCACAAAAGAGGAGAAAGAAACGTCCTTGCCTGTGATGGCTTCGTTGATCCGTTCTATCAGGTTGACTGAAAACCGGATGCTGCGGGATTCGGTTTCTTTTTTACCGGTTTTGATTTTAAATGCCATGAATATTCCACCTCCTGTAATAAGTATAGTAATGCAAGTTAATAAGAAAGTATGCAATCGTTTATGTAATACATAAATAATTCAATTTAAAAACAATTTAATTTGTAATACAAAAACGACTCCAAATGTATTGCAAAAAGTAGAAAAAATGGTATATTAGGTATGTACATGCAAACGTTCAGAAAGACATGCTTCCGAAAGGCAGCCTCTGCAGATATCTGTGTACAGAAGCGAAACGAAGGGAAAGGATGAAGCAAATGTATTGCTGTAATTGTGGCACCAAACTTGATGACAATGTAAGCATATGTCCGGAGTGCGGCACGGAAACAGGGAAAAAGAAAAGTGATAACGAACAGGGGCAGAAGGGCTTTACGGCTGCATCGCTCTCGAAGGAAAACATATCCGGGAAGATCGGTGATTTTGCGGATAAGGTAAGCCGGATGGCCGGAGGAGATGAACATGTTGAACTGAAGTTTGCGGATCTGTTTACGGACATGCTTAAAAAGCATTCTCCGGAAGAAGCAGAAGAACTGTTCATCTGCGGGACATCCAATACGACACCGAAGATACAGGATATTGCAACAGAATGGCCTCATCCCTGGTTATTTCTGAGAGTCGGCGCATATCTGGCACTGACGTTTGCGATGCTGTATATCATATGCACATCATTTCATAATTCAAACGGATTACCGGGACTGATGTTCGTCGGATCCATGATCGTGCCATTTATGATCCTGGTATTCATGTTCGAAGTGAACTACCCGCCACTTAGCTGTGCTTGAAGTGGGGGCTTCCTGCTTCATCCACCACTGCGCTGCCCATCTTACAGATGAACCGCGTCTTACATGGTGTCCATAGGCGTCTGGGTTTGGCCGGTCCCCGGCCTACCTGTCTATGTGATTCAGGCTGCTTCTTTTAAGAGCCTGAGTCCTTCCTTTTTGATATTGATGGCTGCGTTGTGATCACGGTCATGCGTGGTGCCGCAGTCCGGACAGGTCCATCTGCGTACCCTGAGGTCTTTGACTTCCGGATTCCTGCTTCCGCAGCAGTGGCAGATCTGGCTTGACGGGTACCACTTATCGACCCTGACAAGGAACTTCCCTCTGTCGTGAAGCTTATACTTCAGCATATCGAGAAACATCCCGTATCCGTTATCCAGCGTAGCCTTGCCGTTGCCGAAACCTTTGTTGGTCATTGCTTTCATGTTCAGGGACTCCACGCATACGATATCATACCGGTTGGCTATCCCGGTGGATATTTTTGAACGGCATGCTTTTAGGCGGTGCGATCGGTGCTGGTTTTGCAGTGTTTGAATCTGTAGGATACAGCTTTAACAATTTCCTTGCAGGAGCGATCAGCATCTGGGGATTCTCAATGGCAGATGGCTTTGACCACATGATGTTTGTTACGATGCTGCGCGCTGTTCTGGCGCCGGGCGGACATGTTGCCTGGGCTGCGATCGAAGGTGCGGCGATCATGGCTGTTCTGGGAGATGAAGGCTTCTCTGTAAAATTCCTTACGGATAAGAGATTCCTTTCCATGACACTGATCTGTATTGCGCTGCATACGGTATGGGATTGGGATGATCCTGTTTCGATTGGCGTTTTGAGCTATGCCAAACTTGGTATTCTGATTACTATAGCCTGGATCGTGATCCTTGTTCTGTTGAATCTGGGATTAAAGCAGCTGAATGATAAGATAAAACAGGCAGAAGGAGGAGAATGAGATGTTCTGTGAAAATTGTGGAAAAGAGATTGATTCAACAAGCGCATTTTGCCCGCATTGTGGATCAGCACAGGGAAAAACAGCAGGAGGCAGCGGCACGCGTTCTGCAGGCATGAACGTGCAGGGGAAGGGCGCATATAATACAGCCTGCATACTGGGAGCAGTCATCAGTATGATTGCCATGATCTTCGTTCCGGGAGCACTTACCGGATTTATTGGTATTGGCATATCCATATACGGCATGATTGATGCTTCCAAAAAGAAAGAAAAAGGAGCTCTTCTTGCCACTGCAGGTCTCTTCTTCGGGTTTATGGCGGTGGCGCTTGGAGAGATTGCCTGGTTGTTTTAAGTAAATGGTACCATTTGAGTTATCTGTTTCTTTTTACATAAAAAGTTTCCACTTATGACAGCTCATATTTATGAAACTGTTGACATTTGCGCTTTGTTTTTTGAAAAGAGGTGATATGCAATGAAACAAAAATGGCAGTCGCCGGAGATATCCTTTATCCCGGTTGATCTGGAAGAGCTTGGTGACGTGAACCAGTTATCGGATGCTGAGCTGAAGATCAAACTGGAGCAGGCAGGATACCGGTTCCAGAAGAAATACCAGGCATCTCCGGATTACATTTACCGGAAAATAGCTGACTCGGATGTATTGATTTCTGTAGGGGCTAACATTGCTGATTTTAACGGCTATATTGAGATCAATCCAAGTGCCGTGGATCTGTGGGAAAAGCTGCAGACACCCTGCCAGCTGAACGAACTGGAACAGACACTGGAAGAAAAATATGGGATTCCGCATGAACAGGCAGTAGAGGATGTGCTGGACTTCCTTAATGAACTGCTGGAACATAAGATGGTGATGGTGTCGTAACATGGGAAGAGAAAATATCCTGGCAGAAATGCCAAAAAGGAACCCGGTAAACGGCACGTTTGAACTGACTGTCCGGTGTAACCTTCACTGCAAGATGTGTTTATTCCGCCACGATGACCGGGAAAACCCGGAGCTGATGGCAAAAGAACTGACAACTGAGCAGTGGATTGATATGGCAAGACAGGCCGCAGAAGCAGGAGCTCTGAGCCTTTTGATTACCGGCGGAGAGCCGATGATAAGACCGGATTTTTGTGAGATCTGGGAAGGGATCTATAAGCAGGGGTTTATCATTGAATTATATACGAATGCAACGATGGTTACTCCAAAGATCATGGATACATTAAGGAAGTATCCGCCGCATAAGATCGGGGTCACAATCTATGGTGCCTCGCCGGAGACATATGAAAAAGTGTGCGGAAATGCCGGAGCATATCATAAAATGCTGCAAGGAGTCTGCCAATTACAGACTCTGCCCTCCGTGCTGGAGTTCCGTACGACATTGATTCAAGATAACTTTAAGGATGCGTATGCGATTGATGAACTGGCAAAACAAAAATTTGGCGTAAAACATGGTGTTAAACAGGCTTCGCCTGTCAATAAAGCGGTGAGAGGCGCCTGTGCAGATGTGAATGTCTGCCGTATTCCACCGGAACAGGATGTCAAGATGAAGATATGCAGACTGGAAAAAGAAATCTGTCAAATCATTGGTCCTGAGTTCGACCCTAAGAAGTTAGTCCGAAAGGAAAAGAAAAAGGGGATCGTTTCGACAGGCAGGAAAGACAGGGAGTATTCACTGTTTGGATGTCAGGCAGGCATGACACAATATACGGTAACCTATCATGGAAAACTTCTTGCGTGCCAGATGATAGGTGCATTTTATACAGATGTTTTGGAGAATGGTTTTCAAAGCGCATGGGAGGCGTTTCCATTTACAGTACGAATTCCGAATTCAGAGATTAAATGTGACAGATGTTCCTATAGGGAAGAATGTCAATCCTGTTATGGTTCACGATATGCCGAAACAGGAGATTTTAATGGATGTTCCGATTATATTTATCAGATGGCAAAAGCAAGAAAGCAATATCAATTATTTCAGGAGGAAACAAAATGATGTATGAAAAACCGAAAATGATTTTTAGGGATTTAAGAAATGATCAGGCAGTAGCCGGGATAGATGGACCGTGTCTTGCTGCTGCGGCTGGTGTTGGAGGACAATTTTATTATGACGTTCCTGGTGATGGATGGATCTCTATTATAACTCCTGCAAACTGCAGTGCAAAGATAGACCAGTGTAAATGGGAATATCAGGATAATCCAAATTATGATGGAGAAAGGCCTTCACAAGAGGTGATTGATCAAGCTATTGCAGATGCCAAAGCGGCTATGAACGCTGATAAACAGGAATTTTCTGGTGCGGCTTATGATCCAGATATTTCTTTCTCATGTTAAGATATGCAGTTTGATGTGACAATCGCCGGGATATGTTTTCGTTTTATTAGCTTTCCGGAAAATATTTTTGGAATATTTTGGAAATGGAAATTAGACCCCTGGAAGAAAAATTCTGTTTCACGTTCTGACTCAAATATCATTATTGAAATCAGATATGAAAGAACAGAGAAACTTTTGCCGTCTGTTTTGCCTGTTTTGCCTGTTTTGCATGCAAAACAGGCGGGTTTTTTTGAACAGCGTATTTACCTTGATGATACAAAAGGGTTGCTTTGGGATTTCATAAGAATAGCAGAAAATAAAGTATATCTCCGATTCAGTATAAACGAAGATTGGGATTCTATTAATTTATTAGGAGACATCACTCATACAAGGGGCTATACCGCTTTTGAGAATCTCGCCCAGATGATGCCTGGTATTTTTCTAAAACATGACCTTCTTACATTTCATGCTGCTTTGTTAGAGTATGAAGAACAAGCTTTCGCGGTCTGTGCGCCATCAGGAACCGGCAAAACAACTCATGCCCGTTTGTGGAGGGATCATAAAAATGCATTGATATTGAACGGAGACCGGGCAGTCATTGGAAGGGAAGGAAAGGTTTGGACCGCTTATGGTACTCCATGGTCCGGAACGAGCGGAGAGCAGATAAACCGCCGTGCACCTTTAAAAGCGCTTGTAGTGTTGAAACGTTCTGAAGAAAACTCTGTGGTGAAGTTGAGCGGAATTCAGGCTTTTGGCGCTGTTTTTCCTCATCTGCAATTTCCTGTCTGGAACAGAAAGTTGTCTGAAACGGCTATTGATCTGTTAAATGCATTGCTGAACGATGTTCCAGTATACTGTCTCAGTTGCCGCCCAGATACAGATGCAGTGGAAGTATTGTACCAGAAATTGTATAAAGGATAGATGTATATATGAAAGAAGAAAAGAAATTTATTTCTTCCAGAATCTTGTTTGCAGCAATTATCGAACAGCTTGCACAGAACCGGCAGGCTTCCTTTACCGTGACCGGGATGAGCATGTGGCCGCTGATATGCCATGGAAGAGATCAGGTAATCATAGAAAAAGCAGACAGGACAAATATAAGAGTCGGTGATATCATCCTCTTCCGTGTTACGGAAGAACAGTATATCCTGCACCGTATCACACGGATGGAAGATGAATATTTTCAGACGACAGGCGATGGAAACTGTCACAGGGATCCGTTTATGCCATACAACTGTATCATTGCAAGGGTGTGTAAGGTCATCCGTGATGGGAAAGAAATCGTGTGTGATGATCTGAAATGGAAAGCTTTATTCCGCATCTGGATGTTTTTGTTCCCGGTCAGAAAGTGGATTTTTCATGCATGGTTTCGTATCCGTAAATTTATCAGGCGCTGACAGGTAGATTATAAGAGGGCTTCTGCTTCTGTAGAGGCTCTTTTTTGGTGTTGAAATATTGGTCTTGTTAAGCGGCAGCAATTCGTGTGCTCAGGTTATCATTATTTTGGCCTTCTTTATTAATCCACATTTTTATGTATGTGAGGGATGATGCAAATCATTATGGTCTATATATAGTGACCATATTTTCATGCACATGCGAAATGAGGGTGGTCTATATATCATGACCAAAATATCTTTGATAAACCGAATGACCAATTCAGAAATATGGAGAGCAATAACATATCGTACGAAAACATATTGGATTGATAAAAATGGACGTCCATATTGGAAGGAATAAACAGTGATGGAACTGACAGGCGGATCATACAAATATGTTTTGATATTATAATCAGGTATTGAACGGCATCTTTTGGGCTGCTGTTTTTCTGCCATATGCCTCTGAAATATATCAAAAACCACTCAGATCCGCATGAAAATGCTTTCTGTGTAGAAAAATCCCACAAATGATGGAAAACGCTTGTTTTGAGCATTTTTCTTAAAAGAAAAGACCGCCTGCAAAGAAGCGGTCTGGAAATGCAATAATTTCTGTTTGTCCTCCTTATCATAAAAAAACATTTGGAAAATCTTCAAAATGGAATAAGTCAAAGGTATCAAATCCAGCTTCCTTACGTTTTTTCTCTCGTAGTTTTTCTTCGGGGTCTGATACGTCCGGGTCAAAGATCAGGTCTTCGTAAAAATGGTACATTATTCTCAGTACCATCATATCAAACGGCAGATGCTGTGCATTGTATCGATCGATCAGGCGGTTGATCTTCTTATACCCTGATGGAGGCATATGGAAGGAAAAAGGCATGATGGGGTCATACGTAATGCTCTGTCTGAATGCTTCTAATGCACCTCTCAGTCCATTTTCTTTGAGTTCAAATGAACTATACCAAAGATCGAGAAGATGTTCATACTCAGGAGAGCCAAGAATCTCCAGATAATAATTTAGTTCCTTTCTCAGAAGATCATGATATTCCTCACCTTCGTAATCCTGCAGAAAGCGCTCGATTCTTTGTTCACAGGCATATCTGCTTACCAGAATCAACGGATTCCGGATATGCTTTTGAATCGCAATTTCCAGTCTTTTGTCCTTGTCTGTGTAAAAGGTTATGCAGGAATCACTATCTTTCCAGTAAAATTCCAGATATTCCTCAATCTCAGCCCACGTATCTTTTGAGCCAAAGAAAGCGAGAAGTACAGGTTCCTGACAAACATCAAATCTGGTCAGATAGTAACGGTATTTTCCCTGATAGCGGAAACGGTGGAAATAATACGATGAAAATTCTTTAACGGGATTATAACGGAAGGTCAGATCTTTTGTAAAACCTTTTACTATTTTACTTACAGAAGGCTGTGTTGATCCAACCCTTCTTGCAATCTCGCTATAGGAATACTTTTCCTTCTGCAGAAAGAGCGTGATAACATATTTCCTGAACTCCGGGGTGTACGGGGATTTGTGATCCAGCATGCCCGCTGTTGACGTATGGATCTGTTTCGGATTGGTACATTCAT
The DNA here is from genome assembly GCA_051879215.1 of Lachnospiraceae bacterium. GTDB lineage: Bacteria > Bacillota > Clostridia > Lachnospirales > Lachnospiraceae > TWA4. Next base: position 5,086 of record JBJELP010000014.1, on the reverse strand, counting down.
AACGCTGACTGCATAGATTGATGTGGTAAATGCGTTTAACGCCATCAGGGCCCTCACAGTAGTGAGAAATCGTACGGTAATTTTTGGTTTTTGGTACTACAAAATACCCGCAGACTGGACAGATTTCGATTTCTTCAAGATTGATAGCATTAATATGGTGTATCTCCTGGTTCTCATTATCCGGCTTTTCTGATTCTTCGTCGAATTTGATGTTGATATCCTCTAATTGCACGTTTGTTTCCTCATTTTTAGTCTTGTTTCGTCAAGTTATCCTATATTATACTTAAACACCACTATCTTTTCAATAAGCACCACCATCTTTTTAACGCATACACATGAACACTTGTTCGCTGTTTTATTACACGATATGATAACAGTACGGAACACGTAAGAATTTAAAACAACAAAATGAAAGGAGTGATAACATGGAACCCCAAAAGAGCTTACGACTTAACTATGAATTGACAGAAAAGAAACTCCTTGCTGCGGCAAAACGTCTTGCTGAAAGATATGCAGAAAGCAACGAACCCATATCCGTACGAAAAGTTGCAAAGGAAGCTGGCGTAAGCCTTTCTACGGCGTATAAGCACGACTGTCTTAACATGATCCGAAACGCCATAGAAGAATTGGAAAAATGAATTTTCTCGGGCAATCCGACAGCACTTGGCACGATTCGTGTAAATTGCGTGCAACATACCAGAAGCGGCATATGCTGCATCCGCGCAGATACGGACATGGAACAATGGTACAGTCAACCTTAAATATCTGCACAAAAAGAAAAAGCCGATGATTTGGCACTCATCAGCTTTTAACTCATTCGCAGAAAGTACAATATCGACGATAAGATTTGGCGATCAGAAATCGATATTGCTTCGCATATTGTTATTATACACAAAATCTTTGTAAAAAGCAATATGTTTATTTTCTGCACCCAAAATTCGGGAGAAAGTAGATATGTTGCTCTTTTCATTTTACGGGCACATCTTCAAAAATTTCCCAGGAAACAATTTTATACCGGCACAAAAAAGAGCGGAAATACCTGCCCTTTATTAAGTGCACCCAAAAACAGAGAAACGGAGGAAAAATCATGGTTGCTTATAAGAATTACCGGAAGACGACTGAGTTTGCAGAACACATCAAAAAAAACTTTCCCGGGCTTTCGACGGAGGCGGAGAATATTGGGAAGCTGAACGAAATGCTCTTTAGCGGCTATAAGGACTGCGTCATGCAGACTGCATTTGCGGAGTCCATGTATAAAGATACATCGAAAGCAGATCAGTCTGAAGCAGCGTTGATGTTCAGGGATGCAAACAGCAAGGCACATACCCACATCGCAAAGATGTATCTTCAGATTGATATGCTGATCGAACTGATCGAGGCTCTGGAAAACACAAAACCTTTCCATGCCATGCAGGATGATGCAGATGCGGATAAAAAATGAAACTACGCAAGTGGCGAGGGGGGAGGTATCCCCACTTCGCAAGACAAATCCACGCGGACATACCATGTCACGCATCGAACTCAGTTAATAACCTGGCGTGGATTGAAACAAAAACGCACAAACAGAAATTATTAAGAGGAGGAAAATATGCAGAACGAAATCAGGATGACAGAGGAACTCAGAAGGCTTGCAGCCAAGTACCCGGCTATCGGTGACAAGGTACATAAGACGATAGCATGTGCCGGAATGAGCAAAAGAAGTCACGACCATTATCTGTCATGCGTAAGCAGACTGGAGAAAATCGTGGAAAAACTCCCGGTCAACGAAAAAAAAGAACTGACAGAGGCTGTCAGAACATTAAAGATGTCTGCCAAAAAAGAAACCGATCTTTTACAAAACGTGATCGATGGGTTGCTTGATATTACAGTCTCTGTCAACAAAGAGAGAGCATTCCGTCTGAAGCCGGATTCAGACGGAAAAGCAGGAAGCAAAATGAAACGGAGGAAATAAGATATGACACAAGACGAAATCAGAGAAAAAATCCTGCAGGATTGCAAAAGACTTCAATTGGAACCGTTGGAAGTATATTTTCACGGAAACATCTATGTCACAGAAGGCTTTGTGATCAGCGTGCCTGCGGCGCTGCACGTGTATACGGAAGATGGTGTGCTGAAAGGCAAGATCTCGGTCAACGAGAACCTGACAGACCCTGAGAGAGTCGAGGAAGAGATCGGGGTCCAGATGCTCCAATACAGTTTTGAGGATATGCTGTTTCATGGCAAGCTGCTGCATCACAAACCGGAACCCGGAGACGGGCAGTCTGATGAGGGATTCACTATGACATCGTACCAGTAGGCAAAGACGGGGAAGGAGAAAACGGTGTGTCAGGGACAGGATATGATGCAAAATACGCTCGTATCATAAAGGGATACCGGTTTACCCTGTATAAATTCAGTCATGTGGCAGACGGCCGCATGTGCGAAAAATGGATGATCGTGATCCGTCATGTCCGGTCCGGTCTTATCGTAAATTTCACAAAATATGAAGATCTTCTGCTCTACCGCAGAGTAAAGGATTTTAATGCATGGTCAGGCAATCCTGCAGAACTGTGGTGTCTGTGCCAGTTTCTGCAGTATGTCCTGATCGATAATTACGAGAAATTCTGTATCAGGGATATCCGGGATGTTACCAAAGATATGATCCAGCAGTGGGTGTGGGAATATGCAGCAACTCCATTAAGAAATGGGGAATATCCCAGAGAAGAATCCGTTGCCATGCATCGTAACATTGTATGCCAGTTTATCTGGCTTATGTGCAATGAAAAGACGATGCGGCGTATTTCCAAGGAAGATGTTATGACAGCGCATTACGTGGAAAAACGTTATGGAACAGGCTACCAGAACACGATGCGGAAAGAATTTGAATACCGGATCGGGTATCGCTGCTATGATCAGGAAACTGGTCTGAAAAGCCTTAACAGGGATATGCCGGATGAGTTCATTCCGCTGCTGATTAAGGTTTCAGAAGTATATGACCCTCAGATCGCATTTGCAATTGTATTGCAGGCAGATGGAGGCTTTCGGAATGGAGAGATATGCAGCATGCGCCGCGTTGGCAGCAAATATGGAGACGGCATCATCCGGACCATTGAAGACGGGGAAGTAACAGCCATCCAGTTTGATATCAGCAAAGAATTTGCCCTCCGTGATGATAAAAAAACCGGAGGGATCAAAAAGGAACGTCTGCAGGAAATCTTTGGCCCGTTCGTACCGATCGTGGAGAAGTATTACCAGAAGCATCTGAAGCAGATCAGAGACAAGCCGTGCGATGACAGCATGCCGATGTTCCTTAATAAGTATCCGGATAAAAACGGTGTTTACCAGGCCATGACAGTCAGCGGATATCGTAAAAGGGTCAAGAAACTTTTTGATCTGGCATTGGAACAGTGCAGGAACAGCAGCAAGCCGGAACTGGTACGTTATTACGACAAGATGAAGGCAATGAACTTTACCTGGGGCCCGCATGCGTTCCGTCACTGGTATACGGTCCGACTGATCCAGTACGGATGCGATGCCACATTACTGAAGGATTTCAGAGGCGATAAGAGCGAACTGTCTGCACAGACGTATATGAAAGAAAAAGGTGTGCTGCGTAAAGAATATAACACAAAGATGGATGAGCTCGGAAAGCTGATCCGGACAGAGAAGGAGGTATGATGATTTCTATCAAAGAAGGAATGAATAAGATCGGGCCTTATGGACCGAAACAGCAGGCAACGATCAACCGCTATTGTCTGGAGGGAAAGATCCCTTCGGAACGCAAAGGTGACAGATGGATGCTTGATGAAGGATATCTGGAGGATGCGATTTCATGGAGAACGAAACGGCATACAACAGAAGAGATGCTGGCAGAAAATGAGCAGTTTGCTTCTTTAAGCGAGTATGACAGGAAGCAGTGTATCCGGAATGTGAGCCTCCAGACGATGAAATATCTGGAGAATGACGAAACGTATGGACTTTTGTTTGCGGGAAGGATCGTAAAACCGGAACAGGAAGAACAGGTAAGAGCACTGGTCAGTGAGACCGTCAGCCATTATTCGGACCGGGCTGCCATGATCCCGGTTGCGGAAGCGGCAGAAAGGATGGGGCTCAGCACGTACCAGTTAAAAGACCTGATTGGAAAAGGAGAAGTACGGGCACGGTCGATTAAGAATGACTGGTATCTGGAAGAAACAGAGATCGATCTGTTCAATGGCAGGAAGGCAAAATATATCGGTCTGAACGATCTAGTGAAAGAGATCCTTCCCGGTGTGGATACAACCTTTGACATTGAAAACAGTGCCCACCGTGTGGCTATGAACTCCTGGATGAGAAAAACACCGTTTGCCGGACTTCTTACGGAATGGGAAGAACTGGGGGTCAAAGGGGACCGGAGAAATTCGCTCTATGTTCCGGCAGACAGCAGACCGCAGTTTGAAGACCTGCTCAGGCAGTTTCTCCGCCGGTACGGCAATGCAGAAAACAGGATGGAACTGCTCGGGAAAAGCGATTTCTGGAATGATCATCCGTTGACATGGGCAGCCCTCCAGGTCTTTGCAGAAAAAAAGAATCCGGTCGGCATGACGGCTCTGATGGAGATCCTGACGGTCTGTCTGGACAGCGAGATCATGGATGCGGATAATGAGGAAATCAGCCTTCTGTTAGACTATGCAGACAATGCGTCGACGGAGATCTACCGCATGTATCTGGCACAGTTTCTTAGTTTCGTGTCTAAAAACTATGAATGCAGATTTGATATGGTTGCAGAATACAGAACTGGAAAAGCACATAAGAGGACGGAGTCTACAAGACCATATGATACATACCATTATTATGCAATGGCCTACATGGCCTTTAATGAGGAGTTTATCAGGGAACATGGTCTTATAGAGAAGGCACTGAAAGACCCTAAAATGGCGTTCACATGGCTGAGGAGCGTATGGCAGTATACCTCCATGTGGCGTGACGTAGATACCAAACAGCAGATTCCCGTGATCGATCTGAAGATATCGAGGGAGGAACTAAGAGAAAGGATCCTTTCCGGCGAATTCACGGCTAAGGATGCGGATAAACTATCTGTTCTGCTGGAGACGGTCATACAGGATAT
>JBJELP010000013.1:0-4656 GCA_051879215.1 Lachnospiraceae bacterium | reverse complement strand
GAGGACTTCAATTTCTCGGTGTGTTAAGTATATTTAAACACATTTTGAGTGGCAGCAATATGGGATTAATCAGTGCATTAGCAGGTTCTGCATCAGGTGTTCTGGGAGATCAGTGGAAGGAATATTTTTACTGCGATACTCTCCCGGCAGATATTATTTTAGTAAAAGGGAGCAAAAAGGTATCAAAGGGATCTTCCAATAAACATGGTTCGGATAATGTAATCAGCAACGGTTCTGTAATTGTGGTCAATGAAGGGCAGTGTATGCTGATTGTTGATCAGGGAAAGGTTGTGGATCTTTGTGCAGAACCCGGTGAATATATTTATGATGTGTCAACGGAGCCGTCTTTATTTTACGGAAATCTCAGTGACACGATTAAAGAGGTATTTGCCAACATCGGCAAACGGTTTTCCTTCGGCGGAACGGTTCCGAAAGATCAGAGGGTTTATTATGTCAACATCAAGGAAATGACAGGCAATAAATACGGCACACCCAATCCGGTGCCGTTCCGGGTGGTGGATCCGAATATCGGTCTGGATATGGATATTTCCATTCGCTGTTTTGGAGAATACAGTTATCGGATCTGTAATCCCATTCTGTTTTATACCAATGTCTGCGGCAATGTAAAGGATTGCTATTACAGAAGCGACATTGAAAGCATGATGAAGACGGAAATCATGACAGCCCTTCAGCCGGCTTTTGCAAAGATTTCCGAAATGGGAATCCGTTACAGTGCATTGCCCGGACATACTCTGGAACTGACCAATGCAATGAATGAGGTATTGAATGCCAAATGGAGAGAACTTCGCGGAATGGAACTGGTTTCTGTGGGAGTATCCAGCATCAATGCCTCCAAAGAGGATGAAGAGACCATAAAAGAACTGCAGAAGAGCGCCGTTTTCCGCAACACCAATATGGCAGCTGCACACATGGTGCAGGCTCAGGCAGAAGCGATGAAAGCAGCGGCCGCCAATCAGAATGCCGGACCGGCCATGGCTTTCATGGGCATGAACATGGCACAGCAGGCAGGCGGAATCAATGCACAGGAATTATTCAATATGGGTCAGCAGGCTGCTGCACAGGCTGGACCTGCGGCAGGAACGGCATCTTCACCTGAAAACAGCTGGACCTGCAGCTGCGGTACGGTCAATACCGGAAAATTCTGTGTGGAGTGCGGAAAACCGAAGGCCGCAGATGGATGGACCTGCAGCTGCGGCACCGTGAATAAAGGCAAATTCTGTTCGGAATGTGGAAAACCGAAGCCGGCAGAAGCCCTGTTATATCGCTGTGATAAATGCGGATGGGAACCGGAGGATCCTGCCAATCCGCCGAAATTCTGTCCGGAATGCGGTGATCCCTTTAATGATGCGGATCTGAGGTAGAACTATGGCAGATTTACGTCAGTATAAATGTCCCAACTGCGGCGGCTATGTGGAATTTGACAGTACAATCCAGAAGATGAAATGTCCATTCTGCGATTCCGTTTTTGAAGTGTCTGATTTCGTGACGGAGGAAGAGGTGCAGGATACCCATGAACCGGAAGAAAATACTTCAGCAGACGAAGCCGGTGATCATCTGGGCAGTTCTTCCGGGGAAACCGGTGATACTGCCACATGGGAATGCGAATCGGAGCAGATCTGGTCCGAAAGTGAACTGGAAGGCATGATGGTTTACCACTGTGATTCCTGCAGTGGTGAAATCATTGGTGATGCCAGTATGGGTGCAACCCGCTGCCCGTATTGCGGCAATAACGTTGTAATCCGGGAAAAGTTTTCAGGCGGTCTGAAACCGGATTATCTGATTCCCTTTGTACATACGGCCAAAGAAGCGGAACAGCATCTGGAAAAACATATCCGCTCTTACCGCTTTGCTCCTGAATCCTTTTATGACAGGAAAAATTTATCTGAGGTGAAGGGGATTTATGTACCATTCTGGCTGTTTGATACATCCGCAGATTTTGACTGCACTTATGAAGGCACACGGATGGGGCGCAGATGGCGGGATGGTGATTATAACTGTCAGGAAATTGAGCACTATCTGATCCGGAAAAAAGGACATATGGATTTTCAGAAAATTCCTGCAGATGGTTCCAGAAAGATGGATGACCAGATGATGGATTCCCTGGAACCCTTTGATATGTCGGCAATGGTTCCCTTTGCATCCCCGTATCTGGCAGGATTCTGGGCTGACCGCTATGACGTGGCAGCTGATGAAAATCAGAAACGCGTGGATGAGCGGGTTTACCAGACGGTTGAAACAGAAGTCAATGCCTCGGTACAGGGATTTCAGTCCATCAGCAGAAGAAGCGGTGTGATCGAACCCCATGGGGGAAAGGCGAGCTATGCCCTGCTGCCGGTCTGGATGCTGACTATGAAATGGAAGGACCAGACCTATACGTACGCGATGAATGGACAGACCGGAAAGATTGTGGGAACCATTCCCTTTGATGGAAAGGCCTTCCGTCGTTTTCTTCTTTCCCGGTCACTGATTTACGGGCTGGCAGCAGCTGTAATTGCCGCAGTTGTTACGATTTTATAACAGGAGGGGAGTCAGATGAAAAAAACAATATCCGGTTTCTTTGCTGTGTTCCTTTTCTGTCTGTATTTTATGCTTCCGGTATGTGCATCCGGCAACGGGATTCCGGACAGCCGGCAGTTCCCCAGACTGGTGGATTACGCAGATATACTGTCAGATGATGAAGAAAAGAAACTGCTGGAAGCACTGGATGAAATCAGTGAAAGACAGCAGGTGGATGTGGTAATTGCAACAGCAGTGGCCTTGAATGGAAGAAGTATTGAGGCGACAGCCGATGATTTTTTTGATTACGGAGGTTACGGATTCGGTGAGCAGCATGATGGTATTCTGCTGCTGCTGTCCATGGAAGAGCGGGAGTGGGCGATTTCCACAACCGGTTTTGGGATAGAAGCCTTTACCGATCATGGACAGTCCTACATCATAGACCAGATTCTGCCGGATCTGAAATCCGGTGCATATGACCAGGCTTTCCTGGCCTTTGCCGATCTGTGTGATCAGTATATTACCCAGGCAAGAACCGGTAATCCGTATGATTATGACATGATGCCGCAGAAACCATGGTATATTCGCTGGCTGCAGATAGTTCCGTTCTGTATCCTTGGCGGAATCGCTGCGGCACTGATTCACGGCCTGATTCTGAAAGCCGGTTCCCACGGCGGTGTGAACAAAGGAATCGTATCAGTTCACAATTACATGAAAGACGGCATTCATTTTTCCGGAGATCAGGTACAGTTTATCCGTCGTGAAGTCATTCGGACATATAATCCTCCCCAGCAGAAAAGTTCGGGCGGCGGAGGAGGAAGCAGTATTCATATCGGCTCATCCGGTATATCCCATGGCGGAAGTCATGGAAAATTTTAAGTATGGAAAAAGGGTCAGAAGACAGTACCTTCAGGTAGGAACTTTTGACCCTTATCGTTTGTATTGTGGACAGATCTCCACGCAGTCATACCACACCTCATGTCGTACTCTGAAAAACGAGTGTGGATTATAACGAAGGAATGAGATAATATGGAAACCAGAGAAGTATTGGAAAAGGTGCAGCGAGGTGAAATTTCTGTGGAAGAAGCAGAACATTTTTTTCGCCGCCAGCCTTTTGAGGAAATGGGATATGCAAAACTGGATATGCACCGGAAGGTACGCTCCGGATTTGCAGAAGTAATTTACTGCAGCAGAAAAGCGGATGATCATCTGCTGAATATTTTTGAGCGATTATATGAGCAGGATGGTGAGGTGTTCGGTACGAGGGCATCGGAGCATCAGTATGAACTGATACGGGAACGTTTCCCTCAGGTACAGTATGACCCGCTTTCCCACATTTTGAAGATCACAAAACCGGGAAAACCGCTGATTGGAAAGATTGCTGTCTGTACAGCCGGAACTGCAGATATTTCCGTGGCAGAGGAAGCTGCTCAGACGGCGGAGTATTTCGGCACACGGGTCGAGAGAATCTACGATGTGGGTGTCAGCGGAATTCACAGATTGCTTTCCCGGATTGATGTGATACAGGATGCCAATTGCATTATTGCAGTGGCGGGAATGGAAGGCGCACTGGCAAGCGTTTTGGGTGGACTGGTGGACAAACCGGTGATTGCGGTTCCCACATCCGTTGGATATGGGGCCAGTCTGAATGGAATGTCTGCTTTGCTGACCATGATCAATTCCTGTGCCAACGGCATTGCGGTTGTTAATATTGATAATGGTTACGGTGCCGGATATCTGGCAACCCAGATCAACCGGCTGGCTGTGGATGGAGGACAGACGGGGACTGTGCAGCAGTCAGAGCCGGTACAGCGGGAAAACTCTGTACAGCAGCCGGAATTCATGCATCAGACAGGATTCGTACAGTCATCTGAGCCGATTCCGGAGATGACCAGCAGCGGAAAGGATCAGATTGTAAAACTGGAAAGTAATATAGATGATTGTTCGGGAGAAGTCATGGGCTACGTGATGGAACGATTATTTGAAGCCGGCGCCAGGGATGTAAGCTACATGCCCATATTTATGAAAAAAAATCGACCGGCCTACCAGCTGAATGTGATCTGTACGACGGATAAAGTGGATGCCATGGAAAAAATTATTTTTTCAGAAACCACAACCATCGGTATCCGAAGACAGCTT
>JBJELP010000012.1:13772-20929 GCA_051879215.1 Lachnospiraceae bacterium | reverse complement strand
ATGGGGAATGACATCCTCCATGGCGGCAGCACAGCTTCTGACCGATCTGATATGTGGAGAAACCAGTCCGTACAGAGAGATTTTTGATCCCGCCAGAAGCATGCTCAGACCGCAGCTTTTTGTGAATGTTTTTGAAGCCGGCAAAAATCTGCTGACGCCGTCCCGGAAGCGCTGTCCCCATCTGGGATGTGCCCTGAAATGGAATCCTCAGGAACATTCGTGGGATTGTCCCTGCCATGGGTCCCGCTTTGATGAACATGGAAAACTGCTGAACAATCCGGCAAACGGGGATCTGAGAAATGACAGGAAAGATAAAAACGGACAGAATAATAAATGAAAAAAAGCCGGAAAAATCCGGTGTGGATGATGTGGTAAAATAAATAGAAAAAATTTAAAATATTCTGTAACGAATCCGCAGATTTTGGCATGAACCTTTTGAAAGACAAAGGAGGTGAGGGAATGCAGTCAATGGATGATATCTATCAGCAATATGCCGGAACCGTTTACCGGTTTCTGCTGTCCAGAACCCGGAACGAAGATCTGGCAGAAGAACTGACCCAGGAAACCTTTTATCAGGCCCTGCGCAGTATCGATCGTTTTGACGGGAGCTGTAAAATAACAACCTGGCTCTGTGCCATTGCGAAGAATCAGCTTTCCGAATGGAGGCGAAAGCATCCGCAGGAGATGGATCTGGAACAGGTTCCGGAATGGGAACTGTCCGGTGGGTCTGCTGAAACGGATGTGCTGAAATCCATGGAGCGGATAGAGCTCCTGCGAAAACTGCATGTATGCCCGGAACCAGGTCGTGAAATTCTGTATCTGCGGATTTTCGGAAATCTTTCATTTAAAGAGATCGGAGAAATCATGGGAAAAACAGAGAACTGGGCCAGGGTAACCTATTATAGAAGCAAAGAAAAACTGAGAAAGGATATGATGAAAGATGAGTAAAAAAATACCCTGTGAAATGATTCAGGATCTGTTTCCTTCCTATATAGAAGAGTTAACCAGCGATGTATCCAATCAGCTGATTGAGGAACATATGGAAGATTGTCCGGATTGCCGGCAGGTGCTGAAACGGATGCAGGATCCGGCAGTGGAAACAGAAGATGATGGAAATCAGAAGGAAATTGATTTTCTGAAAAAAGAAAAGAGAAAAAGAAAGTATCTCATGATCGGAAGCTTTCTGGGGGCATTGCTCCTTGCAGGTCTTATTTTCTTTGCTCGCATGTATCTGATCGGAGCGGAGATTGCGGGAGAATATATATCGGCGGAAATTGAAATAACAGGAAATGAAATCAGTGTGAATGCCGCGACATTGGATTCAGACATGCGGATTACAGACATTATATATGAAGAAACAGATGGTATTTCCAACATTCGATTCAAAGGAGTACATCAGCTGCCGGTATCTTTTCTGAAATCCGATACGGAATTCAGAAAAACATTCGTCAGTGAAGATGAAATCCGGGAAGTGGTTATGGGGAAAACCATTGTCTGGGCAGATGGATACAGGATTTCTCCCATTACATCTGCGGTGTACAGGTCAGCACACCCCTATATCGGAAATATGTCGGACAACGGCGATACGGTCAGGGCATTGAATATGACCGGTTATCTGGGTTCCTTCCGTAATGAGCTGCAGACGAAAGAAGAACCATTTAGCTGGACCATGTGTCTGGATCATTCATTTTCTTTCAATCGGAAAGAACATCTGGAAAAGAAGATGCATGCCTATGCCTGTGCCATTCTGGCGGTCATTGACAATCTGGGAGAACTTACCTTTGAATATGCCATTGACGGAACTCCATGCAGTTTGACAGTGACCGCAGCGGAAGCCGGTGAATATGCAGGAGAAGACATCAAATCCGTAGGGAAGGATGTCAGTAAGCTGCAGTTATTGATGGAAAAAAGTGGTCTGACGGAACAGGCATCGGTACTTGCGTACAGTGATGAAGCAGAAGATACCCTTTGGATGGATGTAATCAACCGGACAGAGAAAACCTGGAAAACAGCGGGTATTACTTTTTTACTGGATGGAAATGAAATCGGATTTCAGGAAGTATGCAATGCCGATGAGAGCGGAATTACAGAAGGCACGGTGATTCCATTTCTTATGATTCCGGAGGATTTTTCGGAGGATCTGCAGGGGACGGGAAAAGAAATCCGATGTCGGATATCATTTACAGATACAGATGGAATCCGGCATGAAGCGGAAGAAGAACTGGCCTTGCCGGCAGAATTCGGAGTAAAATATCGGATCGAACTGAAGGGCTCAGCAGAATCGGGGTATGAGGCAGAATTTCAGTAAAGGAAGAAACCTATGATCGGATTTGATTCTATGAATTAACCGGCAAATGAATCGGGAAACAAACCAAACAGGGTATTTATCCATAATATCGATAAATACCCTGTTTTTTGTGCAATAATGAATTTAACATTTCACAACTGAACTGGTATAATAAAAACAGTACAGGATTCCCGTCATGACTCCTGTTCATTGATTTTTTCATATAAAACATATGAAACAGACCGTTCATTTGAGGAAATCATATCAGTGAGGAAATTATATCAGGAATCCGCAGGTGCTTTAGAAAATGAGATTTATACAAAGGAGTTCGAAATGGAATTAAAGAAAAATCTGCCTGAAATTTTTGAAGAGTTTGCAGAAGGACGGAAAAATTCATTCTTAAACGTAAAAAAAATCAAGGATCAGAACAAACCGGTTATCGGTATTTTCTGCACCTATTTCCCTCAGGAACTGGCAGTGGCAATGGATGCAGCTGTTGTTTCACTCTGTGCCACATCCGATGAAACCATTCCCGCAGCAGAGCAGGATCTTCCGAAAAACCTGTGTCCGCTGATCAAATCCAGTTATGGTTTCGCTAAAACCGATAAATGTCCTTTCTTCTTCTTCTCCGATCTGGTTGTTGGTGAAACCACCTGTGACGGCAAGAAGAAAATGTACGAATATCTGGCTGAATTCAAACCGGTTCATATCATGGAACTGCCCAATCGTGTCAGTGAAGATGGCGTAACCCTTTATAAAAATGAAATAATCCGCATGAAGGAAAAGCTGGAAGAAACCTTCGGCGTGACCATCACAGAAGAGGATATCCGCAGGGGTATCCGTGTGAAGAATGCAGAAAGGGATGCACTGAAGAGACTGTATTCCGTTATGAAAGCAGATCCCGCTCCCATCAGCGGCATGGACCTGCTGAACACGCTGGTTGCAACAACCTTCAATTTCAACCGGGAAGGAATTCCTGCACAGATGGATGCCCTCATTGAAAAGATTCAGGCAGAAGGAAAATCTCAGGGCAAAAAGCCCCGTATCCTGATCACCGGCTGTCCCATGGGCGGAGCAACCACCAAGGTTGTCAAGGCATGTGAAGACAATGGTGCCGTAGTTGTTGCATATGAAAACTGCTCCGGTGCAAAATCCGTGGAAGAAAATGTGGATGAGAATGCGGCAGATGTATACGAAGCACTGGCAAGAAAGTATCTGAACATCGGCTGTTCCGTTATGACACCCAATGACAATCGTATCAAGCTTCTGGATAAGATGATCGATGAATACAAAATCGATGGTGTCATTGATATGGAACTGCAGGCATGTCATACCTATGCCATCGAAACACTTCGCATCAAACGTTTTGTAAACGATGAAAAGAAAATTCCTTATATGAATCTGGAAACCGATTATTCACAGGCAGATATCGGTCAGCTGAACACCAGAATCGCAGCATTTATCGAAATGCTGTAAGAGGGTTACAAAATCTGTAAATTAAGGTATAATGGTGTAAAGTTTTTTACACTGGAATCTACAGGATTGATTTACAACAGTTCATAAAAATAAGGGGAGGCTGTTCAGGCAGTCTCCTTTTTTTGAAAATGTACTCTTGGAATCTTTTTCATATGGTTAACAGATTCCTAAAGTACATGAAACAGAAAAATGCAGACCTGTTCGGTGCGGACAGGATCTGAATATGACAGGAACAGGATGGAACAGATATGAATTATGTGGGAATCGATATCGGATCAACCGCTTCTAAAGTGTATGTTATTGCAGAAGCACCGGAGGGAACAAGAGAGTTTTACCATGTGCTGCCAACCGGATGGAACAGTAAGGAAACAGCGGACGGCATCCGCAGTTATCTTAAAGAACAGGGAGTCGATGTGTCGGATGAAAATACGGTAACCGTGGCCACCGGATACGGTCGTGTTGCAGTGGAATATGCAGACTATGTGATTACGGAAATCACCTGTCACGGACGGGGCGGAAGAGAACTGTTTGGCGGTGACTGCTGTATTATTGATGTGGGCGGTCAGGACACCAAGGTGATCGTCATGAATCAGGGTATGGTTTCCGATTTCCTGATGAATGATAAGTGTTCCGCCGGCACCGGAAAGTTTCTGGAGGTCATGGCCAACAGACTGGGGGTAACCCTGGAAGAACTCTTTGCCATGGCAGAACATGGGAAAAAGATTCCCATCAGCTCTTTATGCACCGTATTTGCTGAATCGGAGATCATCAGTTATATCGGAGGGGGAGAACCCCGGGAAAATATTGCCGCAGGTGTGGTGGATTCCGTTGTCAACAAAGTAACTCAGCTGGCACAGAAGCGATGCACCGGAGACCGTGTCATTCTGACCGGTGGGTTAAGTTTCAGTCCCTATTTTACAGAACAGCTTGGCCAGAAGATGGGTGTTTCCATTCAGCCGAGAGAAATGGGACGATACGCAGGTGCCTATGGTGCAGCTCTGATTGCCAGGGAAAAAACAGAACGAAAACGAAGATAAATAAAGACGAATCCGGAAAATCGTTATATAATGAGGATGGAACCCAATCATTACCCGACCATGCAGATGTACTCTCGAAATCTTTCTTATATGGTTAACAGATTCTGAGAGTACATACAGATAAGAAGGAGAATCGTATATGTTATTTTTGGAATATCCCAAATGCAGTACCTGTGTGAAAACAAAAAAATGGCTGGATGCCAATGGTATTGTTTATACAGACCGCCATATTGTGGAACAGAATCCCACAAAAGAAGAACTGATGGAATGGCATAAGAAAAGCGGACTGCCGCTGAAGAAGTTTTTCAACACATCCGGAATGGTATACCGGTCCATGAACCTGAAAGAAAAGCTTCCGTCCATGACAGAGGAAGAACAGTATGAGCTGCTGGCTTCCGACGGGATGCTGGTGAAGCGTCCGATCCTGGTGGGAGAGGATTTTGTACTGGTTGGATTCAAGGAAGCCGAGTGGGCTGGAAAGCTGAAGTGAATTTCGTCCTGCTTCCGCTGCAGCGGGACATGGAATTTCGTCCAGCTTCCGCTACAGCACGACATAACTCCTGCCCGGTACACGCTCTCGCTCAGGTTTAAACGCAGCGGATTCTAAGTTCTCGCGCTTCCTGGGGGGAAGTGCGATCACTAAGAACCGGCGTTTAAAATGGTACCGTTGAGGAGTTATGTCGTGCTTTCGCTGGGTGTGAGAAAGAGACTGTTTTCGTCCAGTGGCAACATGTGAGAACGGATCATGAGAAGGTGATTTCTATGAAAATGGATTTGCATAATATTGATGAGCTGAAGGGTATAATTAATCAAATTAATGAATTAATCAGGCTTCTGGATAAGGAATATTCTGTTATTAGTGATTTAGTTTTGTACATAGGAAAGTTTTCAAATCCAATAACAGAAGAACTGAAGTGCATATATCTTGAAAAGTTAAATCAAATAACTCAGCTGCAGGATAGAAACAGACAGTTTATCGAATATTTAAGAAGGTTAGAAGAAGCATTAAATTGTTGTTCTGCTTCTGCTAAAGATTCGTTTATTGATTCAGATCTGCTTGTGAAGCCTTCAATATCTGAATCAGATCTGGCAGATGAGCTTTCAGCCTCAGATTCAGATCAAACTGAGATGATTCCTAAATCTGATTCTGTGTTGTCACTTGGTTCGTCTTTGTCAGGAAAAAAGAGCAAAGGTCTGAGGCAAAAACCTCAGAATTCTAATATTGTTTTAGGAAATCAGATACCCCATAGGGAATCTGCAGGTGAACATGACAGGTGCAGAAAATGCGGAATGAAGTTCAATCATTTTTCTAAATTCTGTCCTGTGTGTGGAGAAAAAGCAGAGGTTGAAAAGCCTGTGGTTTTGCTGGATAAGGTTCAGTTTTCTGCTGTTGCGCCAAAAACATTTGTAAAGGGAGAATACTCTATTATTGATATATATATGTATGAAGAGCTATTCAGATATATTGTGGATGAAGCAATAGCAAATGGGGAAACGGCAATGAAGGAAACCCGATCAGGAATATTGATGGCTGAAAAAAATGCGAAAATCAGCATAGTCCTTTCTTCGCCGGATATGGAGATTGAAGATAATAATGAAATTCAGATATGGCAGGGAGATTATCTGTGTTTCAGTTTTGCAGTAGAACTTCCAGAACACTATAAGAAGACGCAAATTCTATTCATGGCTTCCGTTTATATCAATGATCTTATTGCTACAAAATTGAAATTTGTAGTGAAATGTAAATCTTCATTCGAGCAAAAGATTGAGATATTCAGAGAGGATATTTTATCAGCATTTGTATCCTATGCAAGTCAGGATCGTAATCGGGTTGCTTTGATTATTCAGGGAATGAAAAAGGCACGGCCGGATATGGATATTTTCTTTGATGTTGACAGCTTGCGGAGCGGAGATAACTGGGAAAATGCATTGTGGAAAGAAATAGATAAGAGGGACGTTTTGTTTCTTTGCTGGTCGAAATATGCACGAGATTCAAAGTGGGTTGAAGCGGAATGGAGATATGCTTTGAAACAAAAGGGTGAAGATCGTATTGAGCCGGTACCGATCGATCCTCCGTCCAGCTGTCCTCCGCCTGATGAACTGAGTCATAAACATTTTAATGAGAGGCTTCTTTATTTCATAAATTCATGAGACTGATACATCAAAGGTCGGATTTTTTTGAATCTGGCCTTTTTTGATAAACAAGTATAAATGCACCCAAGCTGGATGTACTGACTGGCTTGAGGTACGAAAAGAGAAAGTGGCTGTCGCAAGTGCGGCAGCCACTTCCCTTTTTCTGAGTGTTTTAGGATTTGATCCATTCATAGGATCGGAGGATTAGCAAATTGGGTATTAGT
>JBJELP010000012.1:1481-13672 GCA_051879215.1 Lachnospiraceae bacterium | reverse complement strand
TCGGGACTACTGAAGGGTGTTCAGAATGAAGTCAACGTCTGTGGTTTTCTTCATTTCTTCCAGAGCTTCTTCGTCTTCCAGTGTATTGCAGAGACTTGCAAGGATGTCCAGATGTTCATCTCCGAGACCTGCGATACCGAATAACAGATATGCTTTTTCATCGCCGAAGTCAACGCCTTCGGGATACTGCATAACAACTACACCGGATTTTTTTACGGTGCCTTTTTTATGGCTGGTTCCATGGGGGATGGCAACACCCATGCCCATGTATGTAGTGATCAGTTTTTCACGTTCCAGCATGGATTCTGCATAGCTTTCATCTACGAAGCCCAGTTCTTCCAGCAGTTTTCCTGCTGCCAGAATAGCAGATTCCTTATCGGTGGATGCAAGACCGAGTTTTACACCTTCCCGGGGAATGATCTGTTTTTTCGGTTTCTTTTCTTCAACAGGTGCTGTCTCGGCAGCAGCTGCTTCTGTGTTTTCGCAAAGCGATGCATACAGGCTGTCCAGATGGGGATCTGCCAGGAAGTTGCCGATGGTGATCAGCATGGCATTGGGTGCGCTTTTTTTCGCACGGTCAGCCAGGATTCTCTGACATACAACGATGTCGGCATCAGCGGGAATATTGTCTACGCTGGAGTTGGTAACCACCAGCTGCGGATTTACTTTTGTCACACGGTTACGGAATTTGGTTGCACCCATTGCACTGGAGCCCATGCCGGCATCACATGCGAATACGATTTTGTGTGCTTTTACAGGACCCATGGGAACGGTAGCGTTCACAGCGATTCCTTTTGCTTTTGCCTTCATATCAGCCATTTCCGCCTGTGCTTCGTCCAGATTCTTCGCCGCACTCATGCGAACGATGGGAGAAGCGATGGCAAAGGAAACAGCAGTTGCGATCAGAACACCCATGAGGGTGATAAGAGTAGAGCCCTTGGGAGCCATTGCCAGGAATGCAATGATGGAACCGGGTGAAGGCGGTGCGGAAAGACCTACATTCATCAGAGAGTAGAATGCGATGGAACAGATGTTGCCGGCAATGGGAGCAACGATCACGATGGGGTTCATCAGAATGTAAGGGAAATAAATTTCATGGATACCACCCAGGAAGTGGATGATAACTGCACCGGGTGCGGACTGACGGGTTGTTTTATCTTTACAGAAGAAACAGTAAGCCAGCAGGACACCAAGACCGGGACCGGGGTTGGGTTCCAGCATGTACATGATGGATTTACCGGTTTCAGCAGCTTCGGCGATACCGATGGGGCTGAAAATACCATGGTTGATGGCGTTGTTCAGGAACAGAACCTTGGCAGGTTCGATAAAGACTGCAACCAGAGGAAGCAGATGGGCATTGACCAGTACTTCAACACCAGCGGACAGGACAGTCAGTACAGCAGCCATGAACGGTCCGACTACGTAGTAACCCAGGATGGAAAGAAGCATACCCAGGATACCAACAGAGAAGTTGTTGATCAGCATTTCGAAGCCGGCGGGGATATGGCCTTCCACTGCCTTGTCAAATTTTTTGATTACCCAGCCTGCGAAGGGACCCATGATCATGGCACCCATCAGCATGGGATACTCGGTACAGCCGCAGATGGCACCAATAACGGCGATGGCACCGATAACGCGTCCTCTGTCGCCGCCTATCATGTAACCCCCCTGTGCGGCAATCAGAACGGGAAGCAGGTAACTCAGCATGGGACTTACCATGCTTGCCAGTTTGTCATTGGGAATCCAGCCTGCTTCGATGAACAGCGCTGTGATAAAACCCCATGCGATAAAAGCACCGATATTCGGCATAACCATTCCGCTGAGGAACTTGCCAAAACGTCCAAGTTTTTCTTTCATTTTAAAAAGCTCTCCTTTCTCTAACAGAAAAATTCATGTTTCAGACTTTTGATTCAACAATTTTTATTTTCGTTTCGCTTTTGATGATTTTATTTTATCGGAAGAAGAAAAGAAAATCAAGGGATGCTTCCCATGACTTTGTCACCAGCAGATGGTGCCAAAAAAATATAAATTCGGCACCGGTGAATGGTGACAAAAGTTAAAAATTGTATTATTGTTATAGTAGATAAAACAGAAAGCGAAAGAATCAAAGGCGGAAATACCAATAACAATAAGAAAATTTTATTCCGTACAAAGGAGGATGAGAGAATGGCCGATCAATTACCGGCACTTTCATTAAATGGAAAAAAATTAATAGAACAGCTGCTGAATTTGCCGAAAGGCTGGATAACAGCGGATGCACTGGCCAAAGCCATAGGGGTCAGCCGAAGAACCGTGCTTCGGGAACTTCCGGGAGTGGAAACCTGGATGAAAGCGGCAGATGCCGGATTGCTCCGCAGCCCGGGCAAGGGAATTATGCTGGATGAGGATGAGGATGTCAGACTGCATTTGATGGCATTGCTGTCCGGGAAAAAAGGAACCGAAGTTTTCAACAAAACCGAAAGAAGACAGAGGCTTCTTATTTTATTGCTCAACAGCAGAGAACCGGTGAAATCATGGTCTCTGGCGTATGATCTGGGTATATCGGAAAGTGTTCTGGCAGGTGATCTGAACAAAGTCGAATCCTGGCTGGAACCCATGGATGTAAAACTGCATCGTCAGTCCGGTGTGGGAATCTGGCTGGAAGGAGAACCGGAAAAGCTGCGAAAGGCGGTGGGAAGACTGTTGTGCTCCCAGCTTCCCAGAGAAGAAGTGGACAGTTTCTTCCATAATAGAAAAACATCCGGCAGCATTATTTCCAGATTGCTGAATCCGGAAATTGCAGAAAAAATATGTACCGTCCTCACTGATTTTGAACAGGAAACCGGCCTGTATTTTACAGATGCAGGATTTCTGATGCTCGCCGTTCATTTTACATTGTATGTGCAGCAGCTGCAGGCAGGTTATTGTGAAGAAGATGGAAAAACAGAAGTGGCAGCGGATAAAAATGCCATGCTTCTGATGAAAAAACTGGAAGAAAAATTTGCTGTGCATTTTCCATCCGGTCAGGCTGGATACACCACCTGTTATCTGGATGCGTACTGCAAAAGCTGTCAGGAAGAAGAACCGGACAGCTTCAGTATGGAACTGCGGTATTATGCATCGGTGCTGATTCACAGCATGGAACAGGAACTGGATATGGATTTTTCGGAACTTTCTTCTCTCACAGAAAGCCTGTGCAGCCATATCCGCCCCATGCTGTATCGGCTTCGCCGGGGTGAGGTTTCAGATAATCCGCAGGTTACTTTGATACAGAAGGAATATCCCGAATTGTGGCAGGCTACACGCAGAGCCTGTGATACCGCCTGGAAGCTGACCCGGGAATATGATACCCCCATCATTCCGGACAGCGAAGCCTGCTTCCTGGCCATGCATTTCGGAGCAGCAGCGGAACAGGTTGCAGAAATGCGAAAACGCCTGTCGGTTATTGTGGTATGTCCCTATGGCATGGCCTCCAGCCGTTTTTTAAGTTCCCAGCTTTCCAGAGAGTTTTCATCCCTTATCATCGAAAGTACCTGTTCCGCAAGAAATCTGACACTGGAATATCTGAAAAAACATGGTGCGGATCTGGTCGTATCCACAGTACCCCTTCGAATTGATTTTCCTACCGTATGTGTTCAGCCGGTGCTGCAGAAACTGGATATTGCAGTTCTTCGAAATGTCATTGAAGAACTGCAGGAAAAGAACAGAGGAAAAAAGAACAGCAGAAGCGGTAAAACAGAAGAAAATACGTTTGATGTGGTAAAATATGCAGCTGACATGAATGATATCATTTATTCTATGCTGAACCGGGTTCAGATCCGGACAGTGGAAGTTCCTTCAAATCGATATGATCTCATTCATCAGGCATCCGGTTTGTTTACAGAAGACGTATCTCGCAGCAGGCGGATTGAAGAAGCATTGATTCGCAGAGAACAAATGGGAGATACCTATGTGAAACCCCTTCATGCCCTGCTTCTGCACTGCATCACGGATTCCATTGACGGATGCCGCCTGGGATATCTGAATGCCGTTCCTCCCGTATATGAAAAGGGTAAAATCATTCAGGGAGCACTGGTTCTGCTGGCAGGTGAAGATGAAGAAAACATTCCCCTCACCATCATGCAGAGTGTCAGCGAATTGCTGATCGATGATGAAAATATTATGAAAGCCCTTCGAAAAGGGCGCAGAACAGAGGTCGTTGCCCGGCTTGAAATCGGACTGGAGAAAAAGACCAGGGCAATCGTATCGGAACGTCTGAAATAACGAAAAGAAAACCAGATTGTTGATTTTTATATAAAAACAACAAAAATAACAACGAAAAATTGTTGAAATAACAGATTGACGAAAGACAATAACGTTGATATTATAATTACAAGCTTTTGATTCAACAAAACTCGCTTTTATGTAACAACTCAGACACAGTTACTCGAAAGGACTTGAAACCATGATTTATACAGTTACACTGAATCCTGCTATTGATAAAACAGTAGAAATCCCTGATTTTCAGACGGACACAGTGAATCGTATAACCACACTTCGCAAAGATCCCGGAGGAAAGGGGATCAATGTTTCGAAGGTGATCGCAAAACTGGGCGGCACCAGCCGCGTATTTGCAATCCTTGGACAGGATAATGCAGATGAAATCCAGAACATGCTGAGAGGTGATCAGCTTGAATGCTGCTTCACTCTGGTACCCGGTGTAACCCGTACCAATCTGAAAGTAATTGATCCGGTAAGACATACAAACACAGATATCAATGAACCTGGTGTTACGGTAACCACTGCGGATCTGAAACGGATGACAGAACGTCTGATTGGCATGATCGGAGAAGGAGATATTGTTATTCTTTCCGGAAGTCTTCCCAAAGGTGCTCCGGAAGATACTTATTCGACTCTGGTTGCCGCATGTAAAAATGCCGGGGCAAAGGTATTTCTGGATGCAGACGGTCCGCTGCTGGCAGATGGCTTAAAGGCTGCTCCCTATCTGATCAAACCCAATAATGATGAACTGAGCAGACTGATGGGAAAAACACTGGAAACACCTGAGGAACTTGCCGCAACAGCCCGTACCTTTTTAGAACAGGGGGTTGAAAAGGTAATCGTTTCCATGGGCGGACGCGGTGCACTGTATGTGACAAAGGACAGAACCATTTATGCACAGGGACTGAAAGTACCCGTGGGAAGCACGGTAGGTGCCGGCGACAGCGTTGTGGCAGCACTTGCTTATGCGGAAAACAATGGCATGTCTCTGGAAGAAACCGTTCGTCTTTCCACAGCAACCGGTGCTGCAAATGTGATGCAGAGCGGTACACAGGCTGCCGAATACAGTGTGATTGAAAAACTGATTGAACGAGTAGAGTTCTATGATTTGTAAAAATCAGGTAATGTATTTGCAATTTGACAAAAAAACAATATAATAGAAAAGGAGTTTTAAAATGAAAGCTACTGGTGTTCGTTTACATGGTGAAAATGATCTTAGATTAGAAGAATTCGAACTTCCCGAAATTAAAGACGATGAAATTCTGGTAAAAATCGTATCTGACAGTATCTGCATGTCCACATATAAATGTGCAACTCTGGGTGCAGGTCACAAGCGTGTTCATGATGATGTTGCAGAGCATCCTGCCATTATGGGGCATGAATTTGCAGGCGATATCGTTAAAGTTGGTGCAAAATATCAGGATCAGTACAAACCCGGTATGAAATTTACAATCCAGCCTGCCCTGAACTACAAGGGAACCATGTGGAGCCCCGGATATTCCTATGAATTCTGCGGCGGCGACGCAACCTACTGCATCCTTCCCCAGGAAGTAATGGATGCCGGCTGCATGCTGGAATACAAAGGCCGTGCATACTATGAAGCATCTCTTGCAGAGCCCATGAGCTGCTCCATCGGTGCTTTTCATGCTGCATACCACACCAAAATGGGTGTTTATGAACATATGATGGGTATTAAGGAAGGCGGTAAACTGGCAATTATGGCAGGTGCAGGTCCCATGGGTCTGGGTGCTCTGACCTATGCACTTCACTGTGACAGACGCCCTGGTATGGTAGTTGTTACAGATATCAATCAGGATCGTCTGGATCGTGCAGAACAGCTTTTCCCTGTGGAAGAAGCAAAGGCTGACGGCATCGAACTTCATTTTGTAAACACCGGAAAGATGGAAGATCCCGTTGCAGGTCTGAAAGAAATCACAGGAGGAACCGGCTTTGATGATGTTCTCTGTTACGCACCTGTTGCTGCTGTTGTGGAAATGTCCAGTGCAGTTCTGGGTCGTGATGGCTGCCTGAATTTCTTTGCAGGTCCGACAGATACACAGTTCAGTGCCAAGATGAATTTCTATGATGTACATTACGCTTCGACTCATGTTATGGGTACCACAGGCGGCAACACTGCAGATATGATCGAATCTCTGGAACTGACAGCTGATAAGCGCATCAATCCTGCTGTTATGGTTACACATATCGGCGGTCTGGATGCAGCTGCAGAGACCACATTAAACCTTCCCAAGATTCCCGGCGGCAAGAAGCTGATCTACACCCATGTAACCATGCCTCTGACAGCTCTGTCAGATCTGCGTGCCAAGGGTGAAGCGGACAACGATGCACGGTTCATCGCTCTGGCCGACATTGTGGATGCACACAACGGTCTGTGGTGTCCGGAAGCAGAAGAATATCTGCTGGCAAACTGGGAACTGCTGGACTAGTCGGATTCGATTTCTGTTAAAGCCGGACCTGAATCTGCGGTATCGGATCAACACACGGATTGCATAGTATAATGATACCAGGGTCAAAAGGTTTTGCCCCCAACATCATATAATTTGATTCATATTTGCAGAAACAGGTCCCGAACAGACAGGTCCTGATGAACAGCAGACAGACTGACTACAGGAGGTAACAGAAATTGGAAGAACGCCGGAATCAGATTGTAGAATTGATTAATCAGAAGGGAAATATCAGCTTTACGCAGCTGAAAGAGGCATTTCCCAATGTTTCCGAAATGACATTGCGCAGTGACCTGAAGGCACTGGATCAGGAAGGACGGATTGTACGTATCCATGGCGGAGCAAAATCGGTAGATGTGGTAGTGGGAACCGATGATCTGCTGGGACGCCGTTCCGGACGCAATCAGGAAGAGAAGAGACTGATTGCAAAAAAAGCAGTGGAGTTAATCGGAAACAATCGAACCGTTTACCTTGATTCAGGAAGCACCACCACTGCACTGGCAAGAAGTATGAAGGATGAGCCCTGTCTGATCGTGACCAACAGCTTAAGCTGTGCCATGGAGCTCGCCAGACTGGAAAAGCCAAAGGTAGTATTCCCCGGCGGTGTTTTCAACCGCTACAGCATGAGCATGTGCGGTGCACAAAGTATTCGAAGCATTCAGATGATCAATTTTGATATCATGTTTCTCGGTGTAACCAGCTACAGTACGGAATGTGGGTTTACCTGTGGGATCGAAGAGGAAGCATGTTTGAAACAGGAAGCAATGAAAAGGGCAGAACGAGTTGTGGTACTGATGGATTCAAGCAAGATCGGCTTCCGTCATCCCTTCACCATATGTGGTCTGGAAGATGTCGATGTCATCATTTCGGATGGGAAACTTCCGGTTGGTTTTCAGAAAGAGTGCAGACTGGCCGGAGTTGAAATTCTGTAGATCTGTCTTTAATAGTTATTAGATGAGGTGAAATAAAAAGGTTATCCGTTCTGATTCCATATGGGCAATGGAATCAGGCGGATAACCTTTTCTTAATTAATGCGCCAGGCGGCGTTTTTTCATTACTGTCTCAGTTCCACGTTCAGTGTCTTGCCCAGTTTCTTCAGAATTGTTTTCACATAACCATCCACAGACTCTGTTGTAAATTCTTCCTCATCGGGAGTGAACAGTACGGTGAATGCCATACTCTTCTTGTCGGCAGCAATCTGCTGTCCTTCGTATACGTCGAAGAGGGTAACGTTTGTTACAAACCGGCAGGCATCTTTGATACAGTTTTCCACTTCGCCGCAGGTTACGGTTTTATCCATGACCAGAGCCAGGTCACGCTTTTCTTCTGCGAACTTCGGCAGCGGCTGGAATACAGGAGAAATACCATAGTAAGGATACAGACTCTTCAGATCGATTTCCATCACATATGCGGATACACGCATGGATTCTTCCTTCTGAATTTCATAGGTTACCTTACCGAGATAACCGATTTCCATTCCGTTGCAGCTGATGGAAGCGGTCTGGTAAGGATGAAGGAAAGGTTTCTGTGCTGCTTCATAGGTAAAGGTAAGATTGAGACAGTCTGCAACGGTTTCTGCGATTCCCTTCAATGTGAAGAAGGATTCATTTTTACCGAAGATACCGACACAGAGGGTTTCTCTTTCATCCGGATAGTCTGTCAGAGGCAGTTCACCGGGGATGAAACGATTGCCCACTTCGAAAATACGTCCATCCAGAATACCTCGTTTCTGGTTGCGGCCCATGGCGTGGATCATCTGGGGAGCCAGTGTGGTCCGCATCAGAGACAGATCCTCGTTGATGGGATTGATCAGGCGGATGGCATGTCTTTCCGGTGCATCGGGAGCAAATCCCATTTCATCCAGATCGGAAGGGGAGAAGAAGGAATAATGCATGCCTTCAAATACACCAACGCTGCACAGGGCTTTCTTGATTTTCAGTGTTGTTTTCTGAACCGGATTCAGACCGCCGAGAGTTACCTTTGCGGTGGGCATGAAAGCGGATTCGATATGATCATAACCGTACATACGGATGACTTCTTCTGCAATATCCGGATAATCTTCCATGTCTTCACGATATGCGGGAACCTGAATGGTCAGTTCATCCCCATTGATTTCCGGAGCAAAATCCAGACCTTTCAGAATGGACAGAATTTCTTCATCGGGAACAGTGATGCCGAGAACTCCATTGATTTTCCGGATGCTGGCTTTCATTTCTCTGGGTTCCAGAGAATTGCCTGTGTTGACATCTGCATGGGTGGAAGAAACCTTGCCGCATTCCAGTTCTTCAATGAGATGCAGGGCACGTTTCATTGCCATAACAGTTGCATATTCGTCCACACCCTTTGCATATCTTGCACTGGAGTCGGAGGACTGCCCCAGAGCACGGGAACTCTTACGGATGTTGTCACGGGCAAATTTAGCGGATTCAAACATGACTTCTGTGGTGGTGTCA
The DNA here is from genome assembly GCA_051879215.1 of Lachnospiraceae bacterium. Lineage (GTDB taxonomy): Bacteria > Bacillota > Clostridia > Lachnospirales > Lachnospiraceae > TWA4. The sequence continues at coordinate 4,515 of JBJELP010000012.1, read as the reverse complement.
CGGATTTCTGAATTCAGACCGCCCATGATACCGGCCAGTGCCACGGGTTTCACACCGTCACAGATCACCAGATTGCTGGAAGATAAAGCAAATTCCTTTTCATCCAGGGTCACAATCTTTTCGCCTTCACCTGCACGTCTTACATTGATGGCATTTCCTTCCAGGAAATTGCAGTCGAATGCATGCATGGGCTGTCCCAGTTCCTTCAGAATATAGTTTGTAATATCTACAATATTGGAAATGGAACCGATGCCCACCAGAGCCAGTCTCTTTTTCATCCATGCAGGAGATTCTTTGATCTGTACATCGTATACATAGTGTGCACTGTAGCGGGGGCAGAGATCGGGAGCGTCCACGGTCACCTGGAATCCTTCTTTTTTCACTTCTGTTTCGGTATAGTCCAGTGCAGGCATTTTTACTTCCTTGCCCAGAACAGCAGCCACTTCCCTTGCAATACCGAAGATACTCTGGCAGTCCGGTCTGTTTGCTGTGATGGCAATATCAAAGAGCCAGTCATTGAGACCGGTCAGTTCTTTTACATCTGCACCAATTTCTGCATCTTCCGGCAGAACCAGAAGACCGTTGTAACCGGCACCGGGATACAGATCTTCGCTCAGACCCAGTTCCACACCGGAACAGAGCATGCCGTGGGAAGCATAGCCGCGAAGCTTGCCCTTTTTGATGGTCATGACACCTTCCACGGTTTTATGATCTCTGGCCGTTGCATATACAGTGGCACCCACCAGTGCAACGGGATACTTGCCGCCGGCCCGTACATTATCGGCACCGCAGCAGATCTGCAGAGGTTCATCTGCTCCAACATTTACCATACATACATGGAGATGGGTATCGGGGATGGGCTCACAGGATTCCACATATCCGACAACAATGTTGCTGATATCCTTGCCAACCTGATACCGTTCCTCCACTTCGAAGCCGCAGGAAAACAGTTTTTCCTCCAGTACTTCGGGCGTTACATCTATATCAACATAATCTTTCAGCCAGCTTAAAGGCACTAACATATCTGATTACCTCCGTTCTTTAGTCATCAATCTGATCCAGAACACGCAGATCAGATTCGAATAACAGTTTGATGTTGTTGATTCCGTATTTCAGCATGGCAATACGCTCCAGTCCAAGACCGAAGGCAAAACCGGAATACCGTTCGGAATCAATACCGCAGTTTTCAAGAACTTTTTTATTCACAACACCTGCACCCAGAACTTCAATCCAGCCGGTACCCTTGCAGAGACGGCATCCCTTGCCGCCGCACTGGAAACAGCTGACATCCACTTCCACAGAGGGCTCTGTGAAGGGGAAGTAAGAAGGACGAAGACGAGTGGTGGTATTTTCACCGAAAATCTGTTTTACGAACAGATCCAGCATACCTTTCAGGTCGCAGAGGGTGATGCCTTCATCCACCACCAGACCTTCCATCTGGCTGAACATGGGTGAATGGGTTGCATCATCATCGGAACGGAATACCTTACCGGGAGAAATGATCTTGATGGGAGGCTTCTGGCTTTCCATCACGTGGATCTGACCTGCTGAAGTCTGTGTACGAAGCAGGAACTCCGGTGAAAGATAGAAGGTATCCTGCATATCACGGGCCGGATGATCCTGAGGGGTATTCAGAGCCGTAAAGTTATAGTAATCCTTTTCAATTTCAGTTCCTTCATATACAGAAAAGCCCATGGAAGCGAAAATATCAGTCAGCTGATTGCGGACTGTGGTAATGGGATGGAGATTGCCATACCGTGTTCTCATGGCAGGCATGGAAATATCAATCTTTTCGCTTTCGTAACGTAACTTCTGTTCTTCCGCTTTTAACTTTTCATCCAGTTCATCAAAGAACTGACCCGCCCATTCCTTGGCAGCATTCACAGCTTTACCGAAATCCGCTTTCTGGTCATTGGGGATGTTTCGCATCTCCTTCATCAGCTGGCCGATCTTGCCTTTTTTGGAATCCAGAAATGTCTTCCGGCATTCATATACGCTCCTGGAACTTTTCAGAGCATCTGCATTGTCCAGAATTTCCTGTTTAATGGAAGCAATCTTCTCATTTAATTCATTCAGATTCTGCATAACGTGTATCCTTTCTAAAAAAATAAAAATGCAAATAAAAAATCCCATACTGAAATCAATCAGTATGGGACGAATCATCGCGGTACCACCCATATTCAGACATCACACAGGATGTCTGCACTCAAATATGCTTTCATGCAGCAACTACATCTGCTTAACGCACGATGTCCTGTCGGCGGATCGTACTTTTCGCAGAACACTCCAATGCTGAAATTCATCCATACGACACCATCACACTTTCACCGATGTGCGACTCTCTGCAGGGACCACCTATGGACTACTTACACATTTTCACAGTAACACAAAATATATCACAGGAAAAAATGAAAGTCAAGAGAGCAGACCTTTCGATTTTGCATTTCTGCGGGGGATTTTTGAATAAAACCGTCAGAACCTGTCATAAACTATACTGACTGCATGAAATTTGCACGTTTGTCATGGAATCATGTAAATATGACCGGACCCGATTCGTTTGGAAAGAGTAACAGACAGTAAGCACATCCGGAAAAATGTACTCTCGAAATCTTTTTCTGAAAGACATATGGTTAACAGATTCCGAGAGTACATAAAAGGAGAAAGGAGGGATCGGAATGAGCAGAAAGGAAAGAATGGATTGTGATGGATGCATCATTTCCGTGGAACTGCTTCATCAGCTGGCATCCGATCGAAAAATTGAAGAAATAAAACTGGAAGACAGTGTAAACGGATCGCAGATCAGAGGCTGTCAGGACTTCACAAGGGAATATGACCGGTGGGAGCTGGCATTCAATGACGGTGCAAGAATTCAGGTTTATGTGTAAAAAACAAAATTCCTTCAGAAAAAAGACACAATTTTATCACAATCACCTGCTATCATGAACCATGTAAGAACAAAAGAAAACAAGAGCACATTACAAACACAGGAGGCTATGTTATGGGTGAATATGATAAATATACAAATGATGCAGAT
>JBJELP010000012.1:0-1381 GCA_051879215.1 Lachnospiraceae bacterium | reverse complement strand
TGCAGATTATGATTCTGAAAGGAATAATGCGGAGACAAACAATGAATCCGGGTACCGCAGCGATTTTGGAAACAGCTACGTATCCTTCGGACAGAGTACCTCCGGTTCCGGCAGCAGCAGTTTTCAGACCGAACCGGATGACAGGAAAAAGCGGAAGATGAAAGGACCAAAGCGTGGAATGATCAAACGCGCAGCGGCCATTGCCCTTTCCGCTGTTTTGTTCGGCGGTGTGGCCGGCGGTGTGATGGTGGGCGTACAGTATACGGCTCAGAAAGCCGGTGTGGTTGCAGAATCCTCATCTGGTGAAACTGCAGCCATCAAAATATCGGATACCGGCAGCTCAGGATCTTCCGGAAGTTCCGTTGGAAACGGCGCAGTGCTTGGCGATGTATCTGCCATTGTGGATAAAGTTCTTCCCTCGGTTGTTTCCATTACAAATACACAGATTTATCAGAATTATGCCAGTCAGTATGGCGGATTCGGATCTTACTTCTTCTTTGGAGGCAACGGATATGGAAGTGGTTCCGGCGAGTCACAGCAGGAGGTAACCGGCAGCGGTTCCGGTATTATCATTGGACAGAATGACGATGAACTGCTGATGGTGACCAATTATCATGTGGTGGAAGATGCCAGCTCACTGACCATTACATTTGTGGATGACACCACAGCAGAAGCAGCCTTAAAGGGTACGGATTCGGAAAATGATCTGGCAGTGGTATCCGTAAAGCTTTCTGATCTTTCCGATGAAACCAGAAATGCCATTAAGATTGCAACCATGAATACAAGCAATGACTGCAAGGTCGGTCAGGGTGTTGTGGCCATCGGCAACGCACTGGGTTATGGACAGTCCATTACCGTAGGTTATATCAGCGCACTGAACCGTGAGGTAAAAACCTCCGATGGCACTTCCAGAAATCTGATTCAGACCGATGCAGCCATTAATCCGGGCAACAGCGGCGGTGCACTGATCAATACCAATGGTGAGATCATTGGCATCAACTCTGCAAAATACAGTGATACCGATGTGGAAGGCATGGGATTTGCCATTCCGGTTTCTGCTGTCGGTGATATCATTAATGACCTGATGAATCAGAAAACCAAAGTGGAAGTGACAGAAGAACAGAGAGGATATCTGGGTATTACAGGCGTTACCGTCGATTCCCAGATGTCCCAGAACCTGGATATGCCCAGAGGTGTGTATGTTTACTCCATCCCGGAAAATGGTGCAGCAGCAGGAACCGATCTGCAGCCGAAAGATATCATCACCAAAATAGACAGCACCAAAGTTCAGAGCATGTCCGATCTGCAGGATGCACTGAAATACTACTCCAAAGGAGAAACAGTTACACTGACGGTATCCAGACTGTCAGGAACACAGTAT
>JBJELP010000011.1:0-4706 GCA_051879215.1 Lachnospiraceae bacterium | reverse complement strand
ATCAGCTGAACCAGCAGATTACCACATTAACCGAGGATATCGAAGAACTCAAGTCAAAAAAGAATTTCCTTATGGGAGAAATCTACTGCCATAATGACACAGAAATGAAAAATGCAGAATCTACTCTAAAGCAACAGTCCGCCTTTCTGGAAAAACTGGCTGCACAACGTCAGTCACTGAATGAACAACTGGGAAAACACCTCAAAAAATTCATAGACCTGAAACTTTCTGTAGCTCTCGAAAAATCAGAAGAATTACTGGATGCCAGAGTTTCTTTCCGTGATATTATCCGTGATCGGATTGTTTCCAGACTACGTGACGTTTATGGAAAGAAATTTGAGTACGAAAAACTGAACGATGCCTCTGATTACATTGATGGCTGTATACAGGAAGATCCTTATCTTTTCCGGGAACGTGCCCGGCAGAAAGCCTGGGAGCAGGATCGAATACATCATCAATCTCGTAAGCCACAAAAGAAACATCGAGATTTTGAACTTTAAAAATGTAAAATACAAAAGCTGAACAAGCCAGTAAATATCTGTACCTGTTCAGCTTCTTTTGTTATCTGTAAATCAATTCAGCCAACACAACCTCTTCCGCAGCATTCCGGATATTATTTACTGCTCCAACCCACGCCATCTGGTCACGAGATTTTAACTCTTCTGTAATTCCTTTCTTATCCATCATCTGTTGCACCAGAGCTTCCATTCGTTCCTGTGCCTCATCATCCACCTTGTTCAGATGTGCTGTCAGACTGTCTTCCAGCATATACAGCGAATACATTGCCGGACGATGCTCTTTCAGATATGTTCTTCGCAGCATTCCATATTTCCCATAATGCGGTTCTTCATCTGTACTGACGAGATTTGGATAATAAATTCCGTCTGCTCCCAATGTGTAAGTTCCACCCATTTTTTCAAATGTGCTTTTCATGTGCTATTCCTCCTTGAAATCAGCGATGTCTTATCTTAGATCATCGCAAAATATTTCAGGGCAGCCTTGATAGCATCTTCTTTCTCTTTCGGACACTGTGGCACTTTTGGATTTTCTGTCTTTGGCAAATTGTAGTTCTCTCCTACTTCGATTCCACATTTCCTTTTGATTTGAGAAATATATAAATTTGAAACCTTCAAGCCAAATTCTTTCAGCACATAATCCTTGATTTCCTGATAGGTAGCCTTTAACTCAGCACAGGTTGCATCCAGTTCATCCAAGTCCAGGTCAATCTCTATCGTGTCATCTGGTTTCTGTTGGGACAAAAGAACAACCGTCTCAACATGCTCTGTCGCCGGGAACATATCCACAGGCTGCATCTTCTTCACGGCATAACCATTCTTCACAAAATATGCCAGATCCCTTGCCAGGGTTTCCGGATTGCAGGAAACATATACCACTTTTTTCGGTCCCATTTTCACAACGGATTCCATAAAGACTTCCGTACTGCCGGATCTGGGCGGATCCATGAAGACAACGTCAGCGGATTCGCCCATCATGGCCATTTCCTGCATATAATCGCCGGCATCTCCCTGTTCAAACCGGATATTGTGCATCTGATTATCTCTGGCATTGACACGGGCATCCCTTACTGCATCACCATTCAGTTCAATACCCAGAACTTTGCCTGCATGTTTTGCTGCAATCATTCCAATGGTACCGATTCCGCAGTAGGCATCGATTACCGTTTCTTTCCCGGTGAGTTCTGCATATTCTACAGCCTTATTGTACAGCACCTCAGTCTGTACCGGATTGATCTGATAAAAGGACTGGGGTGAAATGCGGAAGGTACAGCCGCATAAGGTATCCTTTATGAATCCGGGGCCGTACAGAGGGATATCTCTTGAGCCCAGTACCATATTGGTTCGTTTATCATTTACATTGATCACAATGGTTGTAATTTCCGGATGCTTTTCTCTTAATGCTTTCACAAAGTTGTTTTTGGAAGGCAGAATCGGAGAACGCAGAACCAGAATGACCATAATTTCTCCGGAAGTAAAGCCTCTGCGTACCATAACATGGCGAAGCAGACCATAATCGCTGTCCTCGTCATAAATTCGGATTTTAAAGGATTTTGCCAGCTGACGGATGGTTTCGATGATCTCCTGACTTTTCTTATCTTCGATCAGGCAGTCGGTTACCGGTACCACCCGATGGGAATTAGACTGATAGTTTCCGGCAATAATCTGGCCTTTCTGATCTCTTGCAAAAACATGGTGTACTTTATTCCGATAGTATTTCGGGTCGTTCATGCCGATGATTTTCTCCACTTTACCAAAGGGTCTCAGAAGTTCTTCCACCATTTTCTGCTTCATGCGAAGCTGTTTTTCATAGGGTAAATTCTGATACTGGCAGCCACCGCATTTTTTTGCATGACTGCAGCCGCCTGTAAGCTGTTTCTTTTCAAATGTTTTATTCTCAGCTTCTTTTCGGTCGGTGTCTGTTCTGTTTACCGGTTTTCTGCCGTCTGAATTTTTTCCGACCGGCTTCCAGCCTGTAGTTCTGACTGCATTCGTTTTGTCTGCTTTTTTTCCAACTGTTACTTTATTTCCTGACTGAAATTTTTTATCAGAATTTCTTCCAAAGGTTCTGTATCCTGTTTTTCTGTTTTCTGCCATTGTTGTCTTCCATTCTAAAAATATCTTAATTATTATTCTTTCTAATAAATATCTACAGTTCCATTTCACTGCGGATGGCCCACCGCATCTTGGTGGAACGGGCTCTTGGATTCCGTACGCATTCTTCTGCGGAAGGACGGATTACCTCATTATTTATTTCACTGTAGATTCCCGCACGTTTCAGTTCCCGGAAAGACTGTTTTACCAGACGATCCTCTCCTGAGTGGAAGGTGAGAATGGCCGCCCGTCCGCCGGGTTTCAGTACCAGCGGCAATTTTTCCAGAAATGCATACAGTACTTCAAATTCGGAATTTACGTCAATCCGCAATGCCTGGAAGGTTCTTGCACAGCATTTTTTAACTGCTTCCTTCTGTTCCGCTGCAGGAAGAAAAGCCAGTGCTTCCTCGATGGTCTCACGCAGTGCTGTGGTGGTTTCGATATACTGTCCTTTTTTCCGTTTGTTCATGATCTGTTTTGTGATTTCTGCAGCATAGGGTTCATCGGAATTTTCAATCAGAAGGCTTTTCAGTTCCGGTGCTTTGATTTTCCGCAGCAGATTCGCAGCACTGTCCCCTTTTAAAGGATTCATCCGCAGATCCAGCGGTCCGTCCGTTTTATAGGAAAATCCCCGCTCCGGATTATCGATCTGCATGGATGATACACCCAGGTCTGCTAAAATAAAGTCGAATTTTCCTGCTTCTTCTGCCACCTGATCAATATTGGCAAAATTAATCAGTTTTACCGTGAGGATGTCTTCGCCAAATCCCTGAGATGCCAGTCGTTCCCTGGTTTTGGCTGATTCGATGGGATCCACATCCAGACCATAGATATGACCTTTCCCTTTCAGGCATTTCAGCATTTCCTTTGTGTGGCCGCCGTATCCCAATGTGGCATCCAGTCCCTGCTGTCCCGGCTGAATCTGCAGAAAATCAAGGATTTCCTTTACCATAATGGAAATATGCATCCCTGCAGGTGTACTTCCTTTTTCAATTACATGGTTGATCATATCTGCATATTTTTCCGGGTTATGTTCTTTGTATTTTTCTTCAAATCGTTTCGGATAACGGCCGGAATACCGTACACGACGTTTATGGGGCTGTTCCGGGTTGCATACGGTATCCGGATCCGGATTTCTTTTCTGCTCCTGCACCGGGTTCTGATTCAGAACGGTATCCTGACTCGATGTTTTATTCTGGTTATCCATATCTTTAAATCTCCTGCAAAATGGCGGCAAAGGCTTTTGTTATTCTTTCTTCCGCATCAGCAAAATGTCCGCCCGGTACGATTTCCAGTTCACATGAAACGCCCTTCTGGAGCAGAATCTCTTTCAACGCATTGCTCTTTCCTTCCACCTGACACATTCTGGGATCTTTGCTCTGTTTTTCTTTTTCTCCCAACAGCAGATAAACCTGCTCCACTTCCTGATAGATCTGGTACTTCTCTGTGAAGGAAATGAAGTCATCGTACCACAGAGATGCAGAAATACCGGCTGCTTTTTTAAACAGATCGGTGCGGAACAAAGAATATACAGCAAATAATCCGCCAAGTGAAATTCCTGCTGCATATCGGCGTTTTGTCCAGTCCGGCTCCACATCCACCATCAGTTCAATGGATTCCTCCGCCTGAGGAATAATTTCAAAAAACAGCTGTTTCAGGAAAGCATCTGCTTCTCCTCCGAAATCCGGATCACCGGATTTCAGTCCCGGTGCTTTCCAGGGCGTCAGATCTTTGTTCCAGTCCATGCCTGTAACGGAAACACAGGCTGCATTTCTTTCATCCAGCAGATCATAGGGAAAATCCAGTTCGTCTGTGGGACTGAAAAAATAAATCACCTGTCCCGGACAGTCCGGTGTATAAATTTCAATCTGCAGATTATCCATATCATAACATTCTTTATATATCATATCCTTACCTCTCTTTTCCTTTCCCCGTAAAAATCACGTATATCTTCTTCAAAGAACCATTTCAGTCACAGATTCTTTACGCTCGGATTTCATTTTCCTATGGCGATTATATCAGTCCTTTTTCATATCGTAAAGTTGGTTTGAGTGTCAGAACTGATTCTCTTTTCTGCCCATAACATACCAGGGCATG
>JBJELP010000010.1:0-21096 GCA_051879215.1 Lachnospiraceae bacterium | reverse complement strand
GGCGGCTGATGATAACGGAAGGTTCATCGGCTGCAAGCTCTTCCTTTACGGCTGCATCACACTCAGCCAGGTTGTAGGGATCCACCACACGGACACGATTAAATCCCATGGCTTTGCAAAGTGCTTCCAGATTGATCTTTCCTGCAGGATCTCCCTTAATGTTGTAACCGGTGGTGGGATTCTGCTGATGTCCTGTCATACCGGTAATGGAGTTATCCAGGATAATAACAGTGGAATTACTCTGGTTGTAAGCAATATTGGCAAGACCGGTCATACCGGAATGCATGAAGGTGGAATCACCGATTACCGCTACGGTTTTGCCGGCACTTTCTCCGTTATTTGCCTTATTGAAACCATGAATGGCACTGATGGATCCTCCCATGCAAAGAGTCATATCCATGGCACTTAAGGGAGCAACGGCACCCAGGGTATAGCATCCGATATCACCCAGTACGGTACATTTATTTCTGGAAAGGGTATAGAACATGCCTCTGTGAGGACATCCTGCACACATAACAGGCGGACGGGCGGGAAGCTGTTCATCCAATTTCTTTCCTGTATGAACTTCCAGACCCAGCTTTTCAGCAATCAGGTTCTGTGAAAACTCATCGATCATGGGGAGAACATCCTTGCCGGTCACGGTAAGTCCAAGCTTTTTGCAGTGATCTTCAATGATGGGATCCAGTTCTTCAATGATAACAAGCTTATCCACCTTTGATGCAAAGTCAAGGATCAGTTTTTCAGGCAGGGGATTGATCATACCCAGCTTCAGGATGCATGCCTTGTCACCGAACACTTCCTTTGCATACTGATAACTGGTGGAGGAGGTAATAATACCTACCGATGTGTCGCCCATTTCCACACGGTTGAAATAGCAGTTATCAGCCAGTGCAGTCAGCGCCTTTGTTCTCTGTTCCACAATGGGATGACGACGTTTTGCATTGCCGGGCATCATAACATACTTGGCGATGTTCTTTTCATAGGGTTTCTGCGGGGGAAGTACTCTTTCGGAAGTCTCCACTATACTCTGGGAATGTGCCACACGGGTACACATCTTGATAATAACCGGGGTATCATACTCTTCGGAAAGGTCGTATGCTCTCTTTACAAACTCCAGTGCTTCTGCAGAATCAGAGGGCTCCAGCATGGGGACCTTGGCTGCAATGGCATGGTGACGGGAATCCTGTTCATTTTGTGAAGAATGCATACCGGCATCATCTGCCACGCAGATGATCATACCGGCATTCACACCGGTGTAGGAGCATGTGTATAAGGGATCTGCAGCAACGTTCAGACCCACATGCTTCATGCCGCAGAAGCTTCTTCTGCCTGCAAGACTGGCACCGAATGCAACTTCCATGGCTACTTTTTCATTGGGAGCCCATTCACAGTAAATTTCATCGTATTTTGCTGCTTCTTCTGTTACTTCGGTACTGGGGGTACCGGGGTAACTGGATACAACGGAGCAGCCTGCTTCATATAAACCTCTGGCAAAGGCTTTGTTGCCCAACATCAGTTCTTTCATTAGATGGTTCCTTTCTGTATATCATTACTCGGCTGTATCAGCCGCTTCATTTTTCTTCTGTCTCGCTTCATTTGTACGCCTGATGATTTCCGGCAAACAGCCTGTTCCGTAGTTCAGCATACGATTTACCCTGCTGATGGTTGCGGAACTGGCACTGCTTTTTTCCATAATTTCCATATATACCTTATCATCCAGCAGCATGGAAGCAACTTCGTATCTCTGTTCCATGGAACGAAGTTCAGTCACTGCACATAAATCATCAAAAAAACGGCAGCACTCATCCATATCCTTCAGCTGAAGAATTGCCTCATACATTGCATACTTTCTTTCTCTGGGAACGTTTTTAGCCATCATGCGTCCTCCTTTTTTCTGCGATATCGAATCCTATTGTATCATTTATTCACTCTCAGGTAAACACTTTCTTAATTTAATGTACGAATGTTTCACGTTTTAGAGCGTTAAATTGTATTTATCAGCTTTTTTCATGCAATTGGACTCGAACAAACCATCAGGAACGGTATTCTCCATTGATTTTTACATATTCATAGGTCAGATCACAGCCCCAGGCTTTTGCTTCTGCATCTCCCTGCATCAGATCAATGTTGATAAAAATCTCATCTGCACTGAGGACTGCTGCAGCTTCTTCTTCAGAGAATGGAATTCCGGCACCGTTGCGGCATACACTGACACAGCCTTTTTCGGATGCAATATCCACTGCAACCTGATCAATATCAAATTCCGCATCCGCATAGCCGATGGCACAGAGAATTCTGCCCCAGTTGGCATCCTCACCAAACATGGCACATTTTGTCAGGTTGGAACCAATGACTGCTTTTGCCACAATGACAGCGGTATCCAGATCCGGTGCACCCTTTACGGCACACTCCAGCAGCTTGGTGGCACCTTCTCCATCCTTTGCCAGCATACGGGTCATATTCATCAGGCACATATACAGGGCATCTTTAAAGGCATCGAATGCAGGACCTTCTTCTGTTATTTCCGCATTTCCCGCCAGACCATTTGCCATAACGCTGACCATATCGTTGGTGGATGTGTCTCCGTCCACACTTAAACAGTTGTACGTTACTTTGATGATTTCGCTGAGTGCTTTCTGAAGCATTTCAGAGGAAATGCATACATCAGTTGTAACAAAATTCAGGGTCGTTGCCATATTGGGATGAATCATGCCGCTTCCCTTGGCCATACCACCGATGGTACATGTCACGCCATCCAGTTCAAAGCGAACCGCAACCTGTTTGGGGAAAGTATCGGTTGTCATGATGGCATTGGCAGCTTTGTCATTGCCTTCTGCAGATAATCCGGCAGCCAGTTCCTTTATATGAGACGCGATCGGTTCAATGGGAAGAATCTGACCGATTACGCCTGTCGATGCAACAAATACATAATCAGAAGAAATCCCCAGCTGCTCTGCAGCCAGTCTGCACATCATTTCCGCTTTTTCTTCCCCGTCCGCATTGCAGGTATTGGCATTTTTGCTGTTTGCAATGACTGCATGGGCTTTTCCGCCGGTTGCAGCAAAATGCTTTTTTGTAACCAGAATGGGCGCGCCCTTTACCTTGTTCTGTGTATAAACCGCTGCCACATCACAGACCGTTTCACTGTATAACAGGGCCAGATCATTTTTCTCTGCATTGGGATTCAGCCCGCAGTTCAGACCATTGGCCACAAAACCTTTTGCAGCACAGACCCCGCCTTCCACATACGTATATCCTTCTTTTTTCACAAATTCCATATGGTACCTCCATTTTTCTATCGGAATCCCAGTATTCTGAGATGTTCTTCTGTTTCAATAAATTCTTTGCCATGGTTGGTTCCAGTGAATACCGTATTTCCATGGCGAAATGCCGTCAATGTCGTAAATGGCATCGGCTTCCATGTTTCCTGATCCAGCGGCTTTGTGGCAACCAGTGTGTATTTCTCTGTCTGCCGATAATGAAGATCATCTTTTTTATTGGTATGGGCATAAATGTATTCTCCATCTGCCAGAAGGACATTCAGACGATTTTCTTCCGACATGGTGCAGAAAATCTCATCCAGCAGCCAGAACCGTTCCTCCGCATGCAGCGGTCTGCCTTTTTTGCAGGATTCTTCATTGATCTGATCAACGATGTACATCAGGATACGCTCCGTATCGGTGATTCCGCTTTGTTTATCCCGATAAGATTCCAGCGGATCGAATTTGAAAATCGCACCATTGTGAGCCATGGTCCACCGCCTTTTTGTGATATCCTTTCTGGTAAACGGATGACAGTTGCAATACTGCATACTTTCCGGAACTGCATGACGGATATGTGCAATGGCACAATCCGCATAAATCGGCTCCGCCAGACGATGTTTCAGATATTCACTGCTGATGGCCTGTACCGGCTCCTTTTCTATATTCACTTCATCTCCATCGAGAATGGCCAGTCCCCATCCATTGGGAAAGATTTCACTGTGACGGTAGATTTCTTTCAGCCAGGGATTGATCAGAACGGGAGAGGCCGCACTCAATCCAAAGATTTCACACATTGATTACCACTTCTTTCTATATTTAACTTTCATGTCTCTCATCCACACTGTTGTATACTTCACAGAACCGCCCTGCAAAAGCAGGTTTTTCTCCGCCGGCATAGAGATGCGAGGTGTCGCCATACGTACTCATCCGGAAGTATGCAATTCCCTTTTCCCGTTCCTCTGTATTCAGTATCGTCACAGATGTGGGAGCAGCGGAAAATCCATGCCACAGAACCATGGGTGAAATTCCCAGAAGATGGGAAAGCATGACACACCCCACGCCAAAATGACAGAACAGGACAATGGTATCCGTATTGGGATTTTCTGCCCTGTAAATATCATTCTCCCGGACATATCCATGATCTGCCAGCAGTTTATCCAGACCTTTGCAGACCTCTTCATACTTTTCCTTCACCTGACCTGCCTGCATGACATCGGTATACGGCCAGAGATCTCTGCGGTAATATGCTTCCTCAGCAGTCCAGTCAGCCGGTTTCCAGTCCCAGGTATTGGATAGGGTGTCCATGCCCGGTTTGTAAATCGGTGCATCAAATTCACGCAACCAGTCGAATACAACTGCTTCTCTTCCCATCTTTTTCAAGGTAAGGGAAGCCGTATCTCTTGCTCTTCCCAGGGGAGACACATAAAATGCCCTGACATCCAGTCGCGATAACCGATCAGAAAGCAGTTCGGCTTCTTTCCATCCCTTTTCCGTAAGGGAATCGATTTCATAATTCGGATCTCCGTGTCTGACAATCAATACTCTCATCTTATACTCCAATCTTATTGTTTCTATTATGCAAAACATAATTCCAGAAAAAACGGTACCAGGCCTGCCTGCAGGCATCATTCACTCTTCCAGCAGTTCCATGGCTTTCCGATACTTCTCTTTCCGTATCCAGTCTTTTTCTTTCAATGGCATCCCCGCAAAACGGGTCAGATCACTGTTATGGGCCAGATCCGCTTTTTTTACAGCGGCGGCGATGGGATTTTCCCGGATTTTTTTCACATAATCCATATACGGAACTCCATCTTCATGAGTCATGTAGAGCAGCGCCGTAATCACCTCTTCCGGAAATCCCTGCTGCCGCAGATCATCCACAGTCATATCCGTATCTTCCAGTACATCGTGAAGCAAAGCGGTACAGACCTCATATTCCGTATGCATCTGTTCCGCCAGATGCCAGGGATGGAATACATAGGGCACGCCGCTTTTGTCCATCTGATTTTTATGGGCTTCAAAACAGATACACATTGCTTTCTTCGTCAAAGGTGTATATATCATAACTGTTCTCCCGGTTCTATTTACCATGATACAAACGGATTTCTTTGCGTTCCTTTCTATTATACCGATTCATTACTTTAAATCAATACAATTCTGAAAAAGTTAACAGGAAATTCCATTTCACAACTGTCTGCTAAAAAAATAAATATCCACTGAAATCAGAATTCCGGCATTGGGATAAACTGCACCGTTTCCCCATCTGCCACACCAGCATATAGATCGTTTGTAAATCTTCCGGTTTCACAATAATGTTTAACCACGTAGCCGGCGGTATAGGGCATCTTCAGAGCTTCCATTTCCCCAATGGAAAACCATTTGCAGATACCTTCATTGGAGTTCAGATTGGGATCGATGTCATCTTTCAGCCTGGCAAAATAGTAATAATTCTGGCGGATTTCTCCTCCGGTTCTTCGTAAAGTAACGTAACGCAGGGCAAGATTTTCCACATCTTCCGGACCAAGGCCCAGTTCCTCCCGCATTTCCCGTAATATACAGACTTCCGGATCATTTAACTCATCCGGTTCAAAATGACCTCCCGCAGAACCGATCCAAACATTGTTCACAACCCGGCCTCCCTGTCTGAACAAAAGCAGAATCTGATCGTTTCTGTACAGATAAATAGATGTCATATTTCGCAATTTCAGGCTCATTTCTGTGAACGCACTTCCTTTCTTTCTCAATTCAAGCTTCTGATCCGGATATTGTTTGCAAAAAAGTGTTTTACACTTGAATCCAAACGGACTATAATACACCCTGCATAAATAATCCAAATGTACTTTCGGAATCTTTTTCATATGGATTTCAGAACAATAGCCTGAAAGACATATGGTTAACAGCTTCTGAGGGTACATTACATTACGCAGGAGGAATCTGAAAATGAATAAAGATCTGACAACAGGGGATCCGCAGCGTGTCCTCTGGAGATTCTGCATGCCGCTTTTTGGCAGCATTATATTCCAGCAATTATATAATATAGCCGACAGTCTGATTGCCGGAAAGTTTATCGGTGAAAATGCATTGGCCGCCGTGGGAAACAGCTATGAAATCACATTGATTTTTATTGCATTCGCATTTGGCTGCAACATGGGCTGCTCCGTCATCGTATCCAGATTATTCGGTGCAAAAAACTTTAAAGCCATGAAAACTGCCGTTTATACTGCCTGTATTTTCACTGGGACTGTATGTATCATACTGATGCTGATCGGAATTATCGGCTCTGATCTGCTGCTTCGTCTGATTCGGACACCGGATGAAGTTTTTGCTGATTCCCGATTATATCTGGATATTTATACCTGGAGTCTGCCGTTTGTATTCTTTTACAATATTGCAACGGGTATTTTTTCTGCACTGGGTGATTCGAAAACGCCCTTCTATTTTCTGGCAGCATCTTCCCTTTCCAATATTGCGGCAGATATCTTTTTTGTCAAAGCCCTCCACATGGGTGTCGCCGGTGTAGCCTGGGCAACGCTGATCTGTCAGGGTGTCAGCTGTATCCTTTCCATGACTGTGGTTTTTCACAGGCTTCAGAAGATGAAACTTCAGGAAAAACCACCGCTTTTTGACTGGACGCTGCTGAAACAGATCGTGAGCATTGCGGTGCCCAGTACCCTGCAGCAAAGCTTTATTTCCCTGGGAAACATTGCTATCCAGAGTATAATCAACGGATTCGGGGCACCGGTTATGGCCGGTTATTCTGCAGCTGTAAAACTGAACAATCTTGTGGTTACTTCATTCACCACCATCGGAAACGGAATTTCCAATTATACGGCGCAGAATCTGGGTGCAGGCAAATTATCCCGTATCCGCCAGGGATTTCGGGCCGGCATAAAAATTGTCTGGATGCTGGGACTTCCCCTGTCCCTTCTCTATTTCTTCGGGGGAAATATTGCTTTACATCTTTTCCTGGAGGATCCCACTCCTCTGGCCATGTACACCGGCACCCTCTTTTTAAAAATCCTGTCCCCGTTCTATTTTATTGTTTCTGCCAAATTAGTGGCAGACGGTATCTTACGAGGTGCCGGCATGATGAAGAATTTCATGACAGCAACCTTTACGGATCTGATATTGCGAGTACTTCTGGCGTTCTGTTTTTCCAGAACCTCTCTGGGAGCAGCCGGTATCTGGTGCTCATGGCCGATCGGATGGCTGGCAGGAACACTTTTGTCCATTTATTTTTACCGCTGCAGTCCCTGGCAGATACAGAAAAAAACAAAAGAAATTTCATCCGTTTCATAATGGGGCCAAAACCAACTACCTGAATTTGATATATCCGGCTGTATTCCATACAGGAGTCAACAGCCGGAATGTCCGATGATATATTGATTCACTTCTTCCCTGGATTGAAAGACAATAATATTCTTATCTCTGTATTTCTTCAGCAGCTCATATACATGGGGCATTTCATCTTCCGGAAAATTCACAATCCAGTCATGAAACTCCTCATCCATTGTCTCTTCTTTCCAGGGCATATCCTCTCTTTGTGTCCCGATCCGGGATTCCGCACCTGCAAGGCATACAGAAACCGGTAAATCCAGCAGAAATACCGTATCGCATTCCCTTAAACGCATTTCCAGGGTTCTTCCATAATTACCGTCAATGATCCATTCCTCTTTTCTGACAATTTCAGCCAGTTTCGCATCAAATTCCTGACAGGTAATCGTCGTTTTATCCGGTTTATGCCATATCATATCCAGGTAATAGAGGGGAAGTCCCGTCCGGTCCCGGAGTTTTCTTGCAAAGGTACTTTTCCCGGCACCGGGACAACCGATTACAATTACTTTTTTCATGGTTCACCTTTTTTCAAATCAGTTTATGTTAAAGGTCGACTCGATGCTAATTCTACCAGAGAAAATCAGAAATATCCAGATAATTCCTGTTCAGAAAATAACCATGGTGATTTAGATTATATCTATTATTGACTTATCGGTCAATAATAGATATAATACTGCTGTCTTAACAGATACTCATGTGAGTCATACGAATACAGGAAGGGAATCAATTATGAAGAAAAGTGAAAAAACAGAACTCACAATTTCGAAAATTCTGGAAGCTGCCATGAATGAATTCGGCAAAAACGGCTATTCAGGAGGAACCATCAACCAGATCTGTCATTCCGGCATCAATAAAGGACTGCTCTATCACAACTTTAAAGGAAAAGATGATCTTTACCTGACCTGTCTGAAACAAAGCTGTGAAAAACTGGTGCACTATCTTCAACAGGAGGGAAGATCAGAGAATCCGGAACGATACCTTTCTTCACGTATGGATTTTTTTCATCATTACCCCAATGAAGCCCGCATCTTTTTTGAGGCGCTGCTTTCCCCTCCGCCTCATTTGTCAGGGGAAATTCTATTGATTCTTTCCGATTTTAATGCATTAAATGAAAAAATGTACAATCAGGCTCTGAATCCCCTGGTTCTCCGTGACGGAGTAACAAAGGATGATGCTTTATGGTACTTTCATCTGATGCAGCTCATGCTGAATGGCTATTTCAGCAGTCCTGCGTTCCAAAATACCGATTTTTCTGAAAAGGTAAAAACACACGAAATGATGATTCCCAAATTACTGGATTATATGTTATATGGAATTGCGAAAGGAGAAAAGTAACATGATTATCAATATAATACGATGGATAGCTGTACTTGCTATAGCTTTTGCGGCAGGTAAGCTCATGACAAAAATAAAAATGCCCTCGATTCTGGGCTGGCTGATTGCAGGTATGATTCTGGGCCCCCATGCTGTCAATCTGATGCCACAGAGTATTCTTGATGCCGGCTGGTATAAAACCATCATCATGTGGATGCAATGTGCTTTTGGGGTCATGCTGGGAACCGAACTGATCTGGAGCAAACTGAAATCATCTGGCAAGGCGCTGATCATTACGACACTGACTCAGTCCCTTGGTACCTTTGCAATTGTGTCCCTTGCCTTTGGAATTGTTTTTCACTTTACAAATGTACCCGGTTATCTTGCATTTGTTTTTGGCGGCATTGCACTGGCAACTGCACCGGCGCCGGCCCTGTCCATTGTCAATGAATTTCATGCCGGAGGACCGGTTACCGACACCCTGCTGCCCATGACCGTATTGGATGATGTGGTGGGAATTGCTGTCTTTTTTACTGTAAACTCTTTAATCGCCCGGATTGCTTCCGGCGGTTCCATCCCGCTTTTCATGATTCCCGTCATGATTTTTCTTCCGATTATAATTGGTATTCTGGTCGGTTTTCCCACCGGACTCCTGCTGAAAAAATGTCAGAAAACCAGTGCAGATCTCATGGTACTGCTTTGCGGTATTACCCTTACCATGCTGACGGGCTGGTTTGTGAATACAAATCTGCTTTCCGGAATCACACTGAATTACATGCTGATGGGCGTTTCCTTTTCTGCTGTCTTCTCCAATATGATTCCATCGGAGCACCTGGACCGTCTCAACCATGGTTTTGCTCCTGTCCTTGGCATTGCTCTGCTGACTGCCATCGTGGATCTGGGAACCCCTCTGGATTACCATCTGATTCTCGGAGCCGGTCTGTATACCTTTATCTATATTGCTGCCCGTGCTTTCGGAAAATACTTTGGTGCAGCTTCCGGTGCCGCATTAACCCGCCTGCCGGTTACCGTCAGAAAATATCTCGGTCTGACACTGCTGCCCCACTCCGGTGTATCTCTGGTATTTACCGGCATTATCTGTTCCACCCTTTCGGCTGCACCCGCTCTGGTTCAGATTATTCAGGGTACGATTGCAGCCGCAGCGGTTATCAATGAATTTATTGCCGTCATTGCAGCAAAAAAAGGATTTGAACTGGCAGGAGAAATAAAATAGGATGCGGTATATCTCCCGAAAAAATGTACCGGGTGATCACTCAAATTCCCAGCTCATCTTTCTCCACAAATATCGGACGCAGGTATGAGATCCATTTTGATACACCAGCTTATCTTCTAATACAAAGTGGGTGAGTCCGGAGAAATCCTCATCCCTCAGAAGATCCTGTTCTGTAACAAATGGATTATCCTGCGGTATGGCATAAAATCCATTTACCCATAATATACCGTCTTCCCTTAAATTGTATTCCAGATCTGCATACCATTCCGGATGCAGTCGATAATGATTTATGATTACGCAGTCATACATCAGCAATTCCTGAAAAGGATGCGGTCTATCCAGATCCACAACCTCCGTACGAATATACACGCCTGCCTCTTCTGCAAAAAATGACAGTCGTTTCAAAGCCGATTCACTGAAATCAATTCCCTCCACAGAAAAACCTTTTTTCGCCAGAAAAATGGCATTTCTTCCGTCTCCGCACGCCACATCCAGCACACGGCCTGGTTTCGGAAGCAGAAGACAATCGGATTCCAGTTTCGGATCCGGTTTCTTCAGTTGCCATTCCCTCCGATTAAACCGACGGTTCCACCAGTCCTGATCTCCCATATATGGCATAAATCAATCTCCTTTCTCTTACGCATCTCTGACACCGTCCGTGTCAGACCTGAAATACTCGTTTGCCTGTTCCAATTGTATCACAAAACTCTATTTTTCTTCTACCCATTATCCGACTGCAGATCCCGCAGCATATAAATCACTTCCTGGAATCCACTTAATCTGGAATGAAACCCCTTTGGATTTCTTCCGTATTCAACAAATCCCAGTTTTTTATAAAGCGAAACAGCTCTTACATTTTCCGCCACCACATTCAATTCCAGCTGAACATAACCTGCTTTTTCTGCACATTCTATGCATGCTTCCATCAATGCACGACCGATTCCCAGTCCCCAGTATTCCTGCAAAACACTTACACCACATTCAGCCCGATGTTTCAGCTTATATTTTGTTCCGACAGCATCTATTCCCGCCGTTCCCGCAACTCTGCCATCCACAACGGCAATGATCTCTATTTCATTGTCACTTGCCGTTTTCTTCTCCAGAAACTGTCCTTCCTGTTCTGAAGTCATCCTGCATTCATCTGGATAGGTCAGCAGATAGTCCGTTTCTGCATGTGTTAGATTGAAATTTTCAGCTACAGCATTTCCGTCTGATAAAACACCATTTCTCAGAAATGCTTCTTTTCCGTTTTTTAATACGATCTTTTTACTGTAATTCATACTTCTCCTTTTCTCCGGATGCAGAAAAAGATTCCTTTCCCTGATTCTGGCATCTTGTGAAATCCCTGTCCGCAATCAGGTACAGAGCATCTCTCCCATGTTCAGAAATTATTACAGATTTTTTCCAAGAATATACGCTTTCTGCATCACATCTGCATGGTTTCTGACATCATTTGCATCATTGATCCCGCCGCCGGCAACCATACCTTTCAGCTCTGCTTCTTCAAAGCAATCCACCCAGCCCTGTAAACCACTGTATGCTTTTTCAAATGTGCTTTCTTCATTTTCTGCCGCCACCGCGAGCATATAAATCTCTCTGAAGTGATACTCTGCTCCATACAAGGGATTTAATCGATCAAGAAGTGTCTTCATCTGACCACTCATCTCATAATAATAAATCGGAGTTGCATATACTATAACCTCTGCTTTTCTCGCCTTTTCCACAATCTCTGCAGCATCATCTTTCAGAACACAGGAACCTTTTTCATGACATGCGAGACAGCCGATGCAGAA
Organism: Lachnospiraceae bacterium; assembly: GCA_051879215.1. Lineage (GTDB taxonomy): Bacteria > Bacillota > Clostridia > Lachnospirales > Lachnospiraceae > TWA4. Next base: position 9,157 of record JBJELP010000010.1, on the reverse strand, counting down.
CTTTATATTTTTCCCTTTAAGAGAAATCAGCTCAACATCATGACCTGCTTCCTTTGCTCCCCTCTCACATTCCTTTGCAAGAATATCAGAATTGCTGCCGCCCCGAAGGCTGGTTGAAATAATTAATACTTTTTTTGACATGTTCATACCTCACACTGTTTTTTCTAACAGGCAAATGTTTGCTTTACGAATCGAATCCGACGGTAAATCTCCGCAAGCATCGATTTGAACTGCAGACCGGACTTCTTATTTACATACATTTACAATTTCCAATGGTGTTTCCACAATAAAATCAGCTCCTGCCTGTTCCAGTTCAGCTCTGCCTCCAAATCCGTACAATACCCCAACAGAGGCAAGGTGAAATTGCTTTGCACCCAGAATATCGTATTTTCTGTCTCCAACCATGATAACCGAGGACAAATCATTCTGATCAATCTGATTCAATGCATATTGAATGATATCTGCTTTTTCATTTCTTGTACTGTCCATTGTTGCAGCAGACACAAAATCGAAGTATTGAATCAGATTAAAGTGTTCTAATATCTTCACTGCAAATGTTTCCGGCTTCGACGTGGCAAGAAAAATTATGTGACCATTTTCTTTTAACGCCTTCAGCAGTTCTTCTATTCCATCATACACTCTGTTTTCAAATATTCCTTTTTCTTTAAAGTATTCTCGATAATACGCAACAGCCAGTTCACAATCCGCATCAGAAAATCCGTAATATTCTTTAAAAGAACTGTGTAAAGGCGGTCCGATAAATTTGTATAATTCCGCCCGGTCTGTAACGGTTATATTAAATTTCTTTAATGCATACGCAACGGAATTTGTTATTCCTTCCCCGGAATCCGTCAGGGTACCATCCAAATCAAACAAAACATATTTGTACATATTTCATCAACCTCCTGTTTAATGGACTTCTCGTTTCTCCGGACAATACATCTTAAAGAACTGCCGGATATGCTTTTCCACCAGTTCCATGACTTCCGATTCCTGATCCGGTTCCCGATCACATAAATTAATCCATACGGTAATGGGAAGACAAAACTGTGCAGCCATGATTTCCGGATCATCCTCTCTCAGCACTTCCCTGCGGATCATCTGCCGTATCATTCCGGTAAAATAATCCAGAACATCCTGATAATTCTGTTTGGTCTGCAGCTTAGCCAGTTTCTGATTCTGAAACTGTTCAATCACCAGCATTTTCCGCGCCCTGCTGATAGAAGAGTCATGGAGAATATAGCGGATTTGTCCCTGGATCATCTGAACGGCTGCATCTGCGGAGTAAGGAAGATCACTAACATCCTTTTTCCAATCTTTCTTCGCAAAAATGGAATGTTCTTCATATTGTTTCAGGACTTCTTCCACAAGCGCGTCCAGAATCGCCTGTTTGTTCTCGAAATGACTGTAAAGTGATGCCTTGCGGATACCGACAGCACTCGCTATCTGAGAAATAGAGGTTGCTTCAAACCCCTGTACAGAAAATAGTTCCAACGATGCATTCAGAATTTCCTGTTTTGTATTTCCTCGCTCCATAACAACTTCTCCTTCACGATAACAAAAAAGATTTTCACTTTTGTATATATGATATTGGGGGCAACTGAATTTGCCCCCATGAAGTTATTATAATTCCCTACCGTTCGTTAGTCAATTATTTTATTTTTTCCGTTCATAAGTAACTACAATTCCATATCCCACCCCAACGTTGGGTGATACAGCGATTACTCTCCATCCCTCACTTGCCAGCTTATTCATTTCCTTTTCTGCCTCTTTTACTTTATAGGTTTCAACTTTGTACTCGTACATGTTTTTTCCTCCTTCCGTACAAATATCTTCCTGAAAGAAAACATAATATTCCCAATAAAGATGAAATCACTTTCTTTTCCCGATGATCAGTTTAAAATAATAGCATAATGTGATGTTGGGGACAAAAGCCTTTGCCCCTGGTATCATAATGTGGTATCTGATTCAAAATGAATTTTGATCTTCAGTACCTGAGCAAATCACATGATTGCAGGCAATCCGATAGGTTATAAAGTAATACAGGACATAGATTCCTGTGATCACCAGGGCGATTACAGCAGCCGTCTGCATCGCCTGGATTCCGCTCAATCCCCGTAAGTTCCAGATTTCATAGACCTTTTTAAAAATAATTCCAATGGGAACTGTCATCAGAATCGGGAAGGCAAAGGGCATCAGGAAAAATGCGCCTGTCTGCCGCAGAATGGCTGTTTTCTGCATTTTTGTGTCTGCACCCAGACGGTACAAAATGGCAAAACGTCTCCGCTCATCTTCCAGAGTAGACAGAGTTTTTACCGACAGAATTGCCAGAGCCATGCATACAAATACAGTGGAAACATACAGGGCACCAATAATCAGTACACCGGCATTGGCTTTACTGTAAAGGCGAATGTACTCCTTGATGACATAATTGCAGGTTTCCTCCATCCCCTCTTCCGTTTCCACATATTCCGTAAGGTCAGAAAGCATGGCTTCCGAATCCGGCCGGTGATTTTCCAGAGTATATGCCGTACCGTTGGCTGACACTGACATATTGGCAATGGCATCATCCGGTACCACAAAGTACATCCACAGTCTTCTGGCAAAATCCGGAAAATCCATATGACTGCCTGCCCAGGAATAGATTTCGCCGTTCAGACTGACGGTTTTTCCAGAAAAATCCACATCGCAGATTCCCTGCACATCGGTAATCAGCAGGTATTCCCGGTGAAGAGAAATGGGTTCATAACCACATCCCGAAAGCAATTGATTGAACTGGCTCAAAGGCATATACTGATCGGTCCACCCCATTTCTTCATATCCTATTATGCTGCTGCAAAGGGTTGTTTCCCCCAGTGAATAGAGCTGAAAATCCAATTGGTCAGTGATGGGACTGTATTTCTCCAGAATCTGCCGGCCTTCCTCCATGGAAATCTCCTGTTCTTTTGCCGTATCATATAAGGCCATGACATCATAGGGACATTCCTTTTCGATGGTCCGATCCTGAAACGTTTTTTCTCCAAATGCCACATTGGTCATGGCAATGGCAAAGACCAGAAGGGTGGCCAGAGCACCGATCAGCAAAGCGTTCATGTTCATTTTCCCGGAAAGTCCCCGAAGAACCACCGCATTGGTTCCCCTGTTTTTCAGTTTCTGATTCCGCAGAAGCATACCGGCCAGTGTCCTGGACAGGGCGAAATGAACCAGAAAAACCATCACAAGATCCACAGCCAGCCAGAGAAGCAGCTGAACACCATCCTGATTATGAAAGGCCGCCATCATACTTTGGTAAGTAATCATCAGGCAGATCAGAAAAACAGCCAGCAGCAGAACGGATATAGTACACCAGAGTCCCGGGTGCTTTTCTGTTTTCTCCACCGCTTCTTCCTTCAGAAGCTCGGAAATCGTAACCTTTTTCAGATAACGAAGGGAAGCCACAGTGGAAAGGAGAAACATACCGGTACCCACAAATACCGTCAGCATAATTCCCTGTACCGAATAAGCAGAAACAGTAAAGTGAATCTCCAGAATAGATGCAAATAAAGCTGCAAGAAGCTGAAAAATGACCAGTCCTGCTCCCATGCCCACAATCATGGCCAGGGCAGATAATAACCCGGTTTCACATACGAACAGTGTCTGAATATTCCTGCGGGTCATGCCCAGGGTCAGATACATACCGAATTCCCTGCGCCGCAGCTTCAGCATAAAACCGGCGGCATAACTGAGCACCAGAGCAGTGACCATGGACGACAATACCGTCACCATGGTGAACATGCTGCTGATGTCCGAAGACATATCCGCAAGACTCTGAATCCGGTCACTGTAGCTGAGATTATTGACTGCAAACAACAGGGCGATGCTCAGGGATACGGTGATAAAATAAATCAGATAATTCTGAATCTGACGGCATACATTCCGAAAAGCCAGTTTACCGAACATCTGCCTCACCCCCTAATACTGCCATCGTATTCAAGATCTCATGATACATGGCCTGACGGGTCCGGTCACCCCGATACAGTTCATTCCAGATTTTTCCGTCCTTTAAAAACAGAACCCGTGAGGCATACGATCCCACCACAGCATCATGGGTCACCATCAGAATGGTGGAACCAAGACTCCGGTTCATGAGGGTAAGGGTCTGCATCAGACTTCTGGAATTAGCACTGTCCAAAGCACCAGTGGGCTCATCTGCCAGAATCAGAGCCGGTTCCGTGATCAGTGCCCTGGCACATGCGGCACGCTGACGCTGTCCGCCGGAAAGCTGTCTGGGAAATTTGGAAAGCTGATCGGCAATATCCAAAGCTGCAGCAGCTTTTTCAAGACGCTCCTGGGTTTCTTTTAAAGAGCATTTCCGAAGATTCAGCGGCAGAACAATATTTTCTGCAATTGTCAGGGTATCCAGTAAATTGTAATCCTGAAAAATAAAGCCCAGTCGGTCTCTCCGGAATGCAGCAAGATCTTTTTCTTTCATTTCCGCAATATCACAGCCTTCCAGAAGAATATTTCCGGAACTGGGTCTGTCAATGGTTGCAATTACATTTAATAATGTGCTTTTTCCTGAACCGGAAGCACCCATAACCACGGTGAATTCACCCTGCTCCATGGTAAAACTGACACCGTTCAATGCTTTGGATACCGCATCTCCGCTGCCAAAATATTTTGTTACGTTTTTGATTTCCAGTAATGTATTCATAATCTCTGCACCATCCTTTCACCGTTATTGTACCTTAAAACAGCTGAATTTGTTCTAACGCTGTCTGCCGGTAATCTAACAGTTTTGTAAGGTTGATGCAGAAAAGTTTGATGCGGGAAACAGAAATACAAAACGGGTATACAATCCTTCCTCGGAAGTCAGTTCCATCAGGATATTCAGATTCCGGCAAAGCTGGCTTACGATGTACAGACCCATACCGGTACTCTCCCCCCGGCTGCGTCCCAAACTTCCTGTAAAACCGCGCTCCGTAACCCGGCGCAGCTCGTGGGCCGGAATACCAGGTCCATTATCTTCCAGAATCAGCCTGTTTTCTGATAATTCCATGTGAATCTGACAATCCGGACAATATTTTGCACAGTTGATGAGAAGCTGCTTGAGAATAAAGACCAGCAGTTTCGGATCCGAATAGACCCGGCTGTCGCCCTCAATGGAAACAGAGATTCCTGCTGCAATCAGCAGTTCCATCTCTTCTTTCACCGCCTGATTGCATACACCACGCAAATTTATCTGACTGATTTGTGTATCCTTTTCTGCCGTCCGCATTCTGGCATAGGTCAGAATCGTTTCCGTCAGATTGTCAGCCCGGCGCAATTCCCGCCGCAGCTTGAAAGACTCTCCTCCATTGGCGAGAATCAGGGAACAGGCAGTCAGAGGCGTTTTCATTTCGTGAACCCACTGCTCCACATATTCACAATACTCCTGCTGATCCGCCCGGGCTTTTTCCACAGCACCGATGGCAGAGCGGGAAATTTCCTGCATCAGCAGATAGTATTGCAGTTCCACAGCATCCCTGGGTCTGGTCAGAGTTTCTCCAATGAGATACTTTTCCGACATGGTATCCAATCGGTTCTGCAGCAAACGCAATCGCCGATTCATTCGCTGCCAGGTAAACAACAAATAAATTACAAATACAAAAATGCCACTGAGCAGACAGATCAGCAGCAATGAGAAGGGCAGTTCACATAGCCAGGCAACCAGAACCAGATACAGAATCCCGATTCCAACGCCACACAGAGTAATAGCCTTCGATTCCAGATACTCCCAAAAGCTCATAGGCGGTACCCCACGCCCCGGACCGTACGGATAAAATCGGCTGCACCGATCTGACCAAGTTTTTCCCGCAATCTGCCAATATTTACATACAGCGTGTTGCCGTCTATGTACATACCATTGGTCCACAGGTCTTCAATCAGTTCGTCCCGGGTACAAAGTTCCTTATTCATCAGACACCAGAGAATACGGGCTTCGTTTTTCGTCAGTTCCACCGTATTTTCTCCAAACATGGCTTTCATTCCCGGCAGATTCAGAGTTAATCCCCTGACTGTCAGACTGTCATGGGCAGTATTTTTCAATATCCGTCCGATTCGTGCAAGAAGAACGGAAGAATGATAGGGTTTTCGGATAAAATCATCACCGCCCACGCCAAAGGCCAGCAGCTCATCCTCCGGGGTATCCCGGGCTGTCAGAAAAATCACCGGAGTATCGGAGGTCTGACGAAGCTTCCTGCAAAGGGTGAAACCATTCTCTCCGGGCAGATTCACATCCATCAGAATCAGATCGCAGGGACCGTCTTCCACCGGCATATAGCCGTTTGCCTGAAGCAGCATTTTCAGTTCTGTTCGGATGACAATATCATCTTCAATAATTTGAATTCGTTTCATGGGTTTCCTCTTCTTTCATAAGGCCCGGCATCCGCTTTGTCCTGCAGCAACATTTTGTTTATTCGATGCCTTCTTACTGTTTTGCCAGCAATGCAGCACCGGCAAAAAAATATTTCAGAACTGCAGCAATCTGATTTTTACCTGAAATCAATCTGTAATCTGATATCCAGAAGCTTTGAGAACGTCCAATGCCTTTTGATATTTTTCATTTTTTATCAAAATGTAATCGGTATTGTATGTGGATACTGCAAAAATCGAGATGCCGTTTTCTGCCAGAATTGCTGAAATCTCAGCCAGGATTCCAATCAGGGAAAAATCCAGGACACCCTGAATGCGAAATCCCTTCCAGCCGTCATCCCTCTGAATCACATTGGAGGGCACCTTTTCTGTCATGCATACAAGGGAGTTTTCCTCATCGGTTTTTCCCAGAAAACAGAATTCCGCATCCAGATTCACCTGGGAAAAATCTTCCACTTTGCATACTGAAAAATCCTTATGTAGTAACTTCAATTCCATACTGTTGCCTTTACAATTCATTTCTTACTTATCTTTTTTCATATGAATGATCCCGGTAATCGGTCTATCATCATTCCTTTTCCTGTTATTCCACGCTGTCCGGAGCTGTGATATTCTCTCCCACCAGATCGATGATTTTCCGGAATCCATCCCTCTGTTTCATGGTACTTCCCAAAGAAGTTACAACAGCTGTGATTTTTTCTTTCCCTACTGCTTCGACAAAGGTCTTTACCCCCGGAGGCATGGTGCCGGCCCATAAGGGAAATACAACCACAATTCCATCAGACAGATCCGGCTCCGCGTAATCCACCGGTATCGTTTTTCCACTGAGTGACATGAACCCGGCCTTCATATAATTCACCTTTCCGCTCCAGTTTTTATGATCATCAATCTTTCTTGCCGTTGTTTGGTAGCGGGCTGCAATCTGCTCGGCTATTTCCCTGCTTCTGCCTGTTCTTGTAAAATAGTATACCTGCATTACAGCTTCTCCTTCCATTCAATTTTTCTGCTTTTTATTATTCTGATAAAATGCTTTCAAATCTGCTTTTACTTCATCTGACAACATGGTTTTCTTTACACCTTCAATGGCACCTTCCAGGGCCATTAACCGATTGAATAAGTCTTGTCCTCTCTGGATTTACGATACTGTCTTTTTCTTTCCCGATCCTACATGACTTCAGATAGCTTCAACGGTTTATGCGGTTCCCCTTCCGATGTTCCAATCTGCTTCACCATCCATCTGATACCGCGCCATGCACCAAGCTTGAAGCCTGCATTTTCAAAATGTCCGACTTCAGTAAATCCAAGGTTCTTATGAAATTCACAGCTTGCCTCATTCGTATCGACTAATACTCCATAAATATATCGATATCCCTGTTTTTCCAATATTCTCGCAAACTCGTGATAAAGGGCTGAAGCAATCCCCTGTCTTCTGGGTGCATCCGGTGCAAGAACAATGGTCCATTCCACATTCCACTGATACGCATCATGGGGCCGAAGAGGGGAACCGTATGCATAGCCCAACACGTTTCCCTCTTCACTTTCCGCAATGAGAAAAGGGTATTTTTCAAGGGTATGTAAAATCTTCCGGCGATAGGATTCCACATCCGGATTATCCACCGTAAAAGTTACATAATCGAGAGGCACATATGCCCCATATATATCATGGACTGCTTTGGCATCCGATTCTGTTGCCATTCTGATCTTATATTTCATATTCTTTGTCTCCCTGTATAACCTGCAATTTCTGTCTGTGTGCACATTCAGGGCTGCACCCCCGGTGAATTCCGCACCATCTAACTCATTATAGCACATAATATCAGAAATCATAAAAGAAAATTCAAATCGACGCTTGCGGAGATTTGGCGCCGGATTCGGTTTGCGAAGCAAACACTTTCCTATTCGAATCCGTGCGCAGTCTCCGCTCCGCTCCGGTCGGCTCTTATGTGGTCCCCCGGACCACCCGCCCCGCGGAGCGTTTATGTTAATTTTGCCATATAGTATTCATCCAAATACTCTCCATTTACACAAACCGATTTTCTTTTAATTCCCTCTATTTGAAATCCATTCTTTGTATACAAGTGTTTCGCAATTTTATTCTCACAAATTACAGTTAATTCTAAACGTGTAACATTCTCTTCTTCTGCCCAATCATTCAGTCTTGTAAAAAACTCAGTTCCGATCCCTTTACCTCGATAATCCATTAAGATACCAACAACAATATATGCTGAATGAGCGATGCGATTCAATCGGCCCTTTTGCGCTGATATATATCCTACAAGTCTATTATCTGTTTCGGCAACGAGAAGGAAATCTTTTCCATTCACAGAATCTTGTATGAAAGACTCTATTTCCGGAAGATTCTTTTCTCTTTCGCCTGGTTCGTATAGCATGTACTTTGTTTCATAATCCAATTGATTCATCAAATTCCAAAATTGTTCAGCATCATCCAAGGATAGTTTTCTGTACTCCATTTTTAATCTCCTGTAAATCCCAACTTATCCGTATTGATTATGTCAAAAAAGAATAAAAGCTACAGGTGTATATCCTGCTCCAACTACTTTTTTAACTTACCAATTTCTTTTTCTGTACTTGTCTTTATCCACTTACCAAATGCCTGAGATTCCTTTGATGGAACATAGCCTAAATTCTTATAGCCCAGTTTTAGAAGCAAACCTATACTTGCAATATTTTGTGGTTCTGTGAAACTGATAAACTCCCAATCAGGAACCATCTTATGAAGCAAATCAATTAAAACAGTGAGTGC
>JBJELP010000009.1:0-4776 GCA_051879215.1 Lachnospiraceae bacterium | reverse complement strand
GAACCGTCGAATGCAGGAGTCAAAGTCCTGTGCCTTACCGCTTGGCGATAGCCCATTGCATGTGCCACCAAGTCAAATGGAATGGCAGGGTGGGTACAGGGACTCGAACCCTGGGCCTTCAGAGCCACAATCTGACGCGCTAACCAACTGCGCCATACCCACCATACTACATCAGTTTCCTGATGAAGCGGGTGATGGGAATCGAACCCACGTATCCAGCTTGGAAGGCTGGTGTTCTACCATTGAACTACACCCGCATACGCTTTGCTCGCTTCATCAGCGAACAAGACGTATTATAAAGGAACTTTTTTAATTTGTCAACATTTTTTTCAATTTTTTATACAAAATATTTTTCTGAAAAATTACAGGTTACTTTTCATAGCCAACCACGATACTATTGCGTGTTTTCCCGGTGTGGTATATCCGCTAAAAATATTTAATAAGCAACAAATTTAGGACTGTATTCTATTTTCCCGGTTTCTTCATCCACTTCCATGATCAGATACGTTTCTTTCCGGTCCTGCTGTCTGGGTCTTCCGAGACTGCCCGGATTCAGCATAACAAAACCATCTTTTCGCTGATCAAAATAAGGTACATGGGTGTGGCCGAACATTACAATATCTGCACCGCATTCACGGCCAATATCTTCCACATCATACAGACTGTAGTTGACACCATATCGGTGACCGTGGGTCATATAAATCAGATGGCCGCCGATTTCCACCATCGTGTCAGCCGGCCACTCTCCATCGTAATCGCAGTTGCCTCTTACAGCCTGCAGCGGGCATCCGCACACTTTTTCAATATACTTGCCATGTCCCTCCAGATCCCCCAGATGCAGAACCATGTCCACCTGCTTTTCCTGCCGCATGACCTTTTCAATCTCTCTGGGATAATTGTGGGTATCGCTGATGACCAATATTTTTTTAATACTCATTTTTTCTCCTTATTACCGGTAATGTACTCTCGGAATCTTTTTCATATGGGAATCTGATGTATTTATGCTTCATCCACCAATTTGCGTACAGCGCGGAGGGCCCGTCCTCTGTGACTGATGGCATTCTTTTCATCCGGTGTCAGTTCCGCCATGGTTTTTCCGTATTCCGGCACGAAGAAAATGGGATCATACCCAAAACCGCCGTTTCCCGACGGCTTTTCTGCAATCAGTCCTTCCACCGTTCCCAATGCACAGAATTCTCTGCCGTCCGGCATGATCACTGCCATGGCACATACGTAACGGGTACTGCGTTCCTGTCCCTTTGCATCCTTCAATCGATCCAGAATAATCTGATTTTTCACCTCGTAGGGGGTATCATGTCCCAGATATCTTGCAGAATAAACACCGGGTTCCTTATTCAGATAATCAATTTCCAGACCGGAATCATCCGCCAGTACCATTGCACCGGTCAGTTTATGAATTGCCCGGCATTTGATCAGGGCATTTTCCTCAAATGTAGTGCCGTTTTCCTCCACATCCAGATCAATCCCTGCTTCTTTCTGGGAAATGATCTCCTTTCCGTAATCTTCCATGATTTCGCGTATTTCACGAATCTTTCCTGCATTATTGGAAGCAATAATCAATTTATCTTTCATCTTCATCCTTCTTTTCTATTTTCCGTCAGGGTTTTTTCTTCTGGGAGGCTTCGGTCCCATAAACTGATAAAATGTGGTTTTCATCATACCATTATAAATTTTACGAACTTTGTCTGCCTTTCGCCCCATCTGTTTTTCCAGTCCGTCATAGTTGGTAATCACATAGGCTGACCAGGAATCCAGCTGCCTGAACTGCCGGCAGAAATCTCCGTAAATGGGCGGAAGATCCTTTTTCTCTTCCAGACGCTCGCCGTATGGAGGGTTGGTAATGATAAAACCATATTTTTTCGGGTGGCTCAGCTCACTGACAGGTCTTCTCTGAAAATGAATCAGATGATCCACTCCCGCCAGTTTCGCATTCTCTCTGGCACATTTTACCACTTCGCCATCCAGATCATAGCCCTGAATATCGGTTTCCACCATGCGGTTTTCCAGATCCAAAGCTTCTTCCCTTGCTTCTCTCCAGAGTTTTTTATCAATCAGATTATCCCAGCTCTGGGCCAGAAACTTCCGGTTCACACCGGGTGCAATGTTGGCTGCAATCATGGCTGCTTCAATCGGGAAGGTGCCGCTGCCGCAGAAGGGATCCACCAGAATACGATCCGGCCGCCAGGGAGTCAGCATCAGCAGCGATGCCGCCAGTGTTTCTGTAATGGGAGCCTTTGCCGAGTAAATACGGTATCCTCTTTTATGGAGGGAATCCCCTGAAGTATCAATGGTGACGGTCACTTCATCTTTCATAAGAAAAATCCGGACCGGATAGGAATTTCCGCTTTCCTCAAACCAGCGGGAATGATATACCATTTTCAATCTCTCCACCATCGCTTTTTTGGCAATGGACTGAATATCAGAAGTACTGAACAGTTTGCTTTTAATGGATGTGGCTTTGGTTACCCAGAACTTCCCATCCAGCGGAATGTAATTCTCCCAGGGCAGATTTTTAATTCCCTGAAACAATTCTTCAAAGGTTTCCGCATGAAAAGTTCCCACATTCACCAGAATACGCTCTGTGGTTCTTAAGAACATATTGGCACGGCAGATGGCCTCTGCATCCCCTTCAAAGGTTACTCTTCCATCCTCAACCTTTGTGATCTCATATCCGAGATCATATATTTCCTTTTTTAATATCGCTTCCGTACCAAAATGGCAGGGTGCGCTCAATTCAAATACCTGCATAATTTCTCCTGTTTCGGATGCTTTTTTGCATAGATCCGTTTTGCCCGGAAGCTGGCAGAATCCAGATTCTGGCAAAACTTCAGTAACACAGATTATAATAGATGAAATCTCCCTGCCTGACAAGTAGTTTCCTGCTATTTCCACATATAACCGAAGCACCACATCTTTTTTGGGCTGCTGGGGCTGCTGCGGCTCCACACCTTCCTCAGTCCATATCCGGCTTTGGTAACGGCGACTTCTCTTCTTTTTTGGCCACGATGGCTACTTCTGTCCTCCTCAGCCAAAAAGAAAAAAAGAAGCCATGGCACGAAAGTTCGTGCGACAGCCTCTTTATTAAAAACAGGTTCAAATCGATGCTTGCGAATATCTGATGCCGGATTCGGTTTGTGAAACGTTTATCTTCCGCAGCACTGTTTGAATTTCCGTCCGGAACCGCAGGGACAGGGATCGTTCCGTCCCACCTTTGCCTGCATACGTTTATAAGGTTTATCTCCTTTGTGCAGATAAGAAGGTTCCTTTTTCACCGGTGCAGTTGCTCTTGCATAGCTTAAAAGCAAATTGATTTTCAGCTGATCCGGACTGATTTTTTCTGACTTTACTTCACACAGTTCTTTTACCAGCCGATCGGCTTCCTCTTCTGCATTGGCTTTTACGCGTTCAATCAGATCAGCCATCAATCCGTATATAATCGGATAATGCTTGCGGATATATTCAAATTCCCGCTGATGTTCTCCATAATACTGGCATACATACCATGCATATGTCAGATAATTGTCCATGATCCGATTTATTTTGCCGGGAATACCGGTTTCCTTCATATCATACTCTTTGAGATACACAGCAGAGAGTACAGCTTTCATGAAATCATTCACCTGTATGTCTTCATTATAATCATGGGCTTCAGCAGATGCAAAAGCAGACTCCAGTGTAATTTCATATTTGCTTCCCTTCAGATATCCGCGTTCACGAATCTGATCTGCAAAACGAATGAAAATCGGGCGATACCAGCGATTGCCGAGCATGCCACTGAAATAGGTAATAGTCGCTGAAAGATAATCCTGCATCTTTTCATTCATATCCACCGCTTCAAGGAAACGGAAATATGCCTGTTCATCTTCAGCATAATTCTTTCCTGCCTTCAGATCCAGATCCAGAAGATTCTGATATAACTCATTCAGCATCTTCGGTGCTGCCTGATATCCGCATGCTTCTGCTGCTGCCGCTGCCTTTGCAAAGGTTTCCTGCTTCCAGGTTTTTCTCTGGGTACGCATCAGAGAATCTCCGAATGCATCCACATAATCCGGATGAACAAATGATACGGGCCAGATTCCCTCCAGATAGGTCAGTGCTTTCTCATATTCTTCCATTTCATGAAAAATCAGACCCATGTAAAGCTTCGGAAGCTTTTCATCCGGCATTTCTTCTATCAGATTCTGAAACATAATTTCCGCAGGAAAATACTTTTTCAATGCAAAATTGCATCTTCCCAGCAGCATCCGAAGCTCTGCAGCATCCTCTGCAGGGCAGAATTCCAGTACACGGCGGCACATATTTGCCGCATTATTAAACTCCTTTTTGCTTTCATACCGGAAAGCACGCATAGCCCACTCCCTTGTTTCCACCGGAAGTCTGGTTACGATTTCTTTGATACGATCCAGATTCTTTTCATAATCCTCACCTGAAACAATTGTAATCTGTCCAGCCATTTCCCCAATATTCCTTTCCCAGCTGATTTATTATCATAATTTTATCACAGGATGTCGATTGTTGCCAGTCATGCAGAAAAAAAGTTATAGATTTGATTCACAGCACCCCATATCCCACAAATTCATTGGGATACTGCTGAAAGGCACTGATTTCTCTGGCCTGTCTGTGGAGCAGTGATTTCATCCTGCTCCCATACAGCCACAGATCATTGCCCTGTACAATTCCCCACTGCATGAGAAGAGCTGCAGCACGGGAGTTTGACAGTTAAATAATGAAAAAATACTTTGCAGGTCTTATAAA
>JBJELP010000008.1:0-21140 GCA_051879215.1 Lachnospiraceae bacterium | reverse complement strand
GTGGTGGATATACTGACTGGCTTGAAGTGCGAAAAAGGGACCGCACACTAAATTGTGAATTAGTGTGACAGCCCCTTTGAATAAAATCTTATTTCAATGTTTAAATAAATACCTTTGCAATGAAGCAAAAACAAGTTGTGTGCTGCCTTTTTTATTCCGCATCTCACGGACTTTTTCAGTTAAAAATCACTCTATTTGGGGTAATTGTTCTTTACCTGCGGACAAATCATAATAAGATTAACAGATAACAATTTACTTGAAGATATTTTACTGTATTCTTTTTAGAAAAATAATTATAATCAATAAAAATGATTAAAAAATGCCCTTTTCATATTGGCCGGAATATGTTACTATATCAATACACGGAAACAGAAATATTAAATTCACTCAATCGTAATAAAAACATGTCCGTATGATGCGAACGTTTGAACGGAAGATGCGGACAGATTGTGATTGGATACAGCAATAAAACAACGAAAAAATCAGGAGGTTCCGGTTATATGAATTTTGATAAATATGAAAGACAGTATTTTTTACCGCCCACAGAGTGTTTTGACTGGGTAAAGAAAGACTATATTGATAAAGCTCCCATCTGGTGCAGCGTTGATCTGCGTGACGGCAATCAGGCCCTGGTTGAACCCATGAGTCTGGATGAAAAACTGGAGTTTTTCCAGATGCTGGTAAAGGTTGGATTTAAAGAGATTGAAGTTGGTTTCCCGGCTGCTTCCGAAACCGAGTATAACTTCCTTCGCGCACTGATTGAAAAGAATATGATTCCCGAGGATGTTACCATCCAGGTACTGACCCAGGCAAGAGAACATATTATCCGTAAAACATTTGAAGCAGTTAAAGGTGCTCCCCGTGCAGTCATTCACGTGTATAATTCCACTTCTCTGGCACAGCGGGAGCAGGTATTCCGAAAGAGTAAGGAAGAAGTTAAGCAGATTGCTGTTGATGGTGCAGCCCTTCTGAAGCGTCTTGCAGAGGAAACCGAAGGTAACTTTGCATTTGAGTACAGCCCGGAAAGTTTTACCGGTACAGAGGTTGATTATGCTCTGGAGGTGGTGAATGCAGTTCTGGATGTATGGCAGCCCACAGCGGACAACAAGGCAATTATCAACCTGCCCAGTACGGTACAGATGTCCATGCCCCATGTGCTTGCCAGTCAGGTTGAGTATATGAGCAAGAATATGAAATACCGTGAAAATGTTATTTTGAGTCTCCATCCCCATAATGACCGCGGTACCGGTGTCAGCGATGCGGAACTGGGCATTCTTGCAGGTGCGGACAGAATTGAAGGTACTCTTTTCGGCAACGGAGAGAGAACCGGTAATGTGGATATCGTTACCCTTGCCATGAATATGTTCACCCATGGTGTGAATCCGGAACTGGATTTCTCCAATATCAGTGAAATCAAGGAAGTTTATGAAAGATTGACCGGTATGCGCGTTCATGAACGCCAGCCCTATGCAGGTCAGCTGGTATTTACCGCATTCTCCGGTTCCCATCAGGATGCCATTGCAAAGGGCATGAACTGGCGTGAAGAGAAAGAGCTTTACAAGTGGAGTGTACCGTATCTGCCCATCGATCCTCAGGATGTGGGAAGAACCTATGAATCCGATGTAATCCGTATCAACAGTCAGTCCGGTAAAGGCGGCGTAGCCTATATCCTGAAGCAGAACTTCGGTCTTTCACTTCCGGAAAAGATGAAAGAAGAAGTTGGTTACATGGTGAAAGGCGTTTCCGATCGTGAACATAAGGAACTTTCTCCCGAACTGATTTATCAGCTCTTTGAAGATAAGTATATTCATAACTCCGAAACATTTACGATTAAGGAACATCATTTCAAACAGCTGGGGGATGGCATTCTTGCAGAGGTTACCATTCAGCAGGGTAATGATGAGCGTATTGTAACAGCCAATGGCAATGGTCGTCTGAGTGCAGTCAGCAATGCGTTGAAACAGTACTTCGGCATCAGTTATGAGCTGACCATTTACGAAGAACACTCTCTGTCCAAAGGTTCTTCCTCCAAGGCAGTTACGTATGTGGGTGTCAGCATGCATGATAAGCTTCACTGGGGTGTTGGTATCCATGAAGATATTATCGTTGCCTCCATTCATGCGCTGGTTGCAGCTGTAAACCAGCTGGATGAGATCCGCAGTATTTCTGCCTGCAGAGATCAGAGACTTCTGGAAATTATGAATTATATTCAGATGAATTATCTGACCGTAACATTGGATGAACTGTCTGAGAAATTCTTCCTTTCCAAGCCGTATCTGTCCAAATACATTAAAGAAAAGTCCGGTATTACCTTTGGTGAAACCGTTAAGAAAGTACGTATGAGAAAAGCACGTACTCTGCTGAAAAACCGCAATATGACAGTGGAATCCATTGCGGAAAGTGTGGGATATCAGAATGTGGAGCATTTCAACCGTCTGTTCAAGAAAGCATACGGAATGACACCGATTCAGTTCCGCAACCAGAAATAAAAATCGTACCGAAATAAAATATTGAAGAGACTGCCGTTTCCGTCCGTCCCGGATGGAAAAAACGGCAGTTTCTTTTTTATGTGTGAGGAAACGAATCCATTCAAAAGAATAACTTGACACGTGCGTTAAAAAATACTATAATTCAGTTAATTAACACTTAACGATGAATGAAGGGAATGGGCGTTAGTTATGTTATTGAGAACTTATGAAAAAATCACGGAGTTATTTGCGAATAACAATGGATACCTGAGTTTTGATGATCTCCGTCAGGAGAAGATCACGATTACTCAGATGAACGAACTGGTTGCCAAGGGTATTCTGCAGAGATTTTCAAGAGGCTGGTACTGGTATCAGGGGGAAGGGGCTGAAAAACCTGAGAACTATCGTATGATCGAAATCTGTAAAGTCAATCCGAAGGCTGTGGTCTGTGCAGACAGTGCATGCTATTACTGGGGACTTCTGAAAAAGGACCCTGCTGCATTATCCTTTGCCACCAAGCGTACGGACCGTTCCGGTATGGAAGTAATTTTCCCTGTATCAAGACATTATTTTTCAGATTATGCGTACTCTCTGGATAAGAAGACGGTCAAGACTCCTTATGGAGAGTTTTATATTTACGATATGGACAAGAGCGTGTGTGACTGTATTCGTTTTCGTGAAGAACTGGGCGAAGAAGTGATTTCGGAAGTGGTTACGGAGTACAGCAGAAGACAGAACCGACAGGTTGACCGTATGCTGGCATATGCAGATCAGATGCGTGTGGGACGTATTGTGCGAAAGTATCTGTAGATAGTAATATGTTTGCTTTGCAAACCGAATCCGGCGCCGGATCTCTGCAGACGTCGATTCGACAGAAAGAGAGAGCCTGCTGATATACAGCAGGCTTTATTATTTTCACTTATCGGTTGTAGTGGTACAGGATGGAAGGTCGTCCGCCTGTATTGTAGTCAATATCACTGGATACTTCTTTCAGTTCAATGAGATAATTCATATATCGTCGTATGGTGACACGGGAAAGTCCCACCTCATCTGCGATCTGTTCACTGGTAAGGGGTTCATCCCCATGTTTTTTCAGGTAGCTGCGGATGGATTCCAGTGTCTTGCTCTGCAGTCCTTTACTGGGCAAAACTTCTTTTTCTGCAGCCAGAGAAAAAGAGAGATAATCGTCCAGCTGGTTCTGGGACAGACAGCGGTTCTGTGAAATTATATTCTTTTTCTGAAGAAAGCGATCCAGCGATTGGGAAAACCGGGAGTATTCAAATGGTTTTACCAGATAATCAACAAGACCGAAACTTAAAAGATCCCGTATGCTGGTAATGTCTGTGGCAGCTGTGACCATGATCACATCCACATTGTTTCCCTGGGAACGCAGCTCTTTTAGAAACTGTTTTCCGTCCATAATCGGCATATACATGTCAAGAATGATCAGATCCGCCTGATGAGATTTCAGGTAAAGCAGGGCATCTTTTCCATTATTAAAAATTTCGGAAAGTACCAGATGACTGTTCCGTTCCACGTATTGTTTGTTGATGGATGCAACCATGGGGTCATCTTCAACAATGATTACTTTATATTTCATTCCATACCCTCTTCTTTTTTATGTTTTGCGTTTCTGGGGGATTTGAACAGTACGGTTATGACAGTTCCTTCTCCCGGGTCAGACTCAATTTTCAGACTTCCGTTCAGACCGCTGACAAGCTTATATACAAGATTCAGTCCGGTTCCTCTTCCTTCTCCCTTTGTGGAAATTCCTGCAGTGGTTATATGATCAATAAGTTCCTGTGGGATACCCCGGCCGGTATCCAGAACAGAAATATAGGTACTTTCAGAATCCACCAGAACACTCAGCTGGATTTCTTTCAGTGGATGATCAAAGGCATTCAGTTCTTCGATGGCATTCTGGAGAAGGTTGCCAAGGATGGTGATATAGGTGTTGATGGCTACGCCTTCCGTCAGCTGGCTGCAATAGCTTTCAGGCGTCAGCTGAAAGGTAATGTTCAGCTCTTCTGCCCGGACGAATTTGCCGATGATCAATGCTGCCAGTCCCTGATGGGAGATAATTCTGGCAATCTGGCTGATGGCTCTGGATGATGACATGCTGGTCTGCAGAAGATAGTCTTTTGCCTCCTGTATATGATCCGTTTCCAGATAACCGAGTATTACGTGAAGTTTATTCATAAATTCATGGTTGAAGGCACGGAACGTATCTATGAGGCTGTTGGCATCCTGAAGCTGTTCCGCCATTTCATTGATGATTTTGGCATTGTGAAACAGGGAGGCGGCGCCGATCAGTTTTCCGTTGGAATACAATGGAAGATGGGTTACCAGCAGATTTTTGCCATGAATGACAATATGCTCATTGTAATGGGCGTGTTCTGTCTTCAGAACCTCCATCAGACAGCTATCCGGCAGCAGGTCACTGATCAGGACTCTGTCATAGGGAATCACCGGAAGACCGAGAATTTCGCGTCCGAACTGATTGATGGTGGTGACACGTCCCTCCAGGTTAATGGCAATGACACCTTCGTCAATACTGTCCAGTACATTGGTATTGCCGTCGAACATCTTCATCAGCTGATCCGGTGCGTATCCCCGCAGTATTTTACGGATGGACCGGAACTGTGCGGAAGCAATCAATCCGCCGCCAAACAGCAGGACAACTGCGGCAAGCAGATAAATGATACTGACCTGAAGTGCATTCAGATGCAGCCGTGAAAGAGGAACAGAAACAGTGATATAACCCAGTATGGTTCCATCGGATATCCGGATCGGTGTACGGCAGAAACGATATCGATTTCCATTTAAATCAAACCGGGTATCAAACACGGTTTTCTCCCGCTGGTCCTCCGGGACAATATGTGCATCAAGTATTTCCCCTATCTGTAAATGGTCGGTACGGTAAATGCATTTTCCGCTGACATCAATGATTTCGATCAGATCCATCATAGATGTTTTTTCTGACATGCTGTCCAGAAAATTCCTGCAGGAGTTCGTTGCGCATCCCGATGCAGCAGAATTGAGAACCGAAGGGGAGAGAGACAGTGATTCCGACAGCATCATCAGGTTATCATCCACTATGCCGATCTGTGATCTGATACTTAAAAAAATGGGTCCGATCGTACAGATGAAAACGGTCAGCAAAATAGTAGATAATATGGACAGGTAGATTTTCTTTTCCAGAGCATTTCCCTGCTTTTTAAAAAAATTCATAAATAGCCTCTTTTTATGGTATAAGTTGTTTCCGGGCCTGCGTACGTCTGACCGGGAAACGGTATGAAATACACGTTCTGTTGTGCTTTTTGTCTTAATATACGTCTATTTTATATAGGATTATTCGTGAAATCAATGGATTCATGATTTTTTTTACTTAGAAAAGGACTATTTAAAGCATTGTATGTATCTGTTGCGAAAATTTTGATTTGTGTGTATGATAAAGGGCATAAAATGTCCTGTACAGTTTATTCGGAATCAGGGAAGACAGGTTGAAAGAGCTGCTTTACTGAGAATGTACTGTGACAGGATCCGGCGAGATACAGGAAAGGAATGAATGATATGAATAGAGATGAATTTCAGAAACTGACCGGAAAAGGACCGGTTTTACTGGATGGTGCCATGGGCTCCAACCTGATCCTGGCAGGTATGCCGAGGGGAATCTGTTCAGAAGCATGGATTCTTGAACATCCGCAGGTGGTGGAGAACCTGCAGAGAGCATACAGGGAAGCAGGCAGTCAGGTGGTGTATGCCCCTACTTTTACAGCAAATCGGATCAGTCTTGCAGATATGGGTCTGGCAGATGAGGTAAAGCGCTTTAATCTGGAAATTCCGAAAATCAGCCGCCAGGCAGTGGGAAGTGATATTCTGGTGGCGGGAGATATGACCACCTGCGGCAAAATGATAGAACCGAGAGGTGTGATCAGACAGGATGACCTTTTTGATGCGTATGCAGAACAGGCCCGTTATCTGGTGGAGGCAGGTGTGGATTTCATCATTGCCGAAACATTGATTTATGAAGAAGAGGCATTGGTGCTGCTGGATGCGATTGCCTCCGTTTCGGATATTGCAGTCTGCTGCACATTTACCGTGGAAGGCGATGGAACCATGCCCTTCGGCGGCAATGTGATCGATGCAGTTGCCAATGTGGAAGCCATGGGGGCAGCTGCAGCCGGAATCAACTGTTCCATGGGACCGGATCAGGCACTGGCTGTGGTAACCAATATGAAGGAACGCCTCTCCATACCGGTTATTGCCAAACTGAATGCCGGTATGCCTGAAATCAATGACCGGGGAGAAGCCATTTACAGCATGGGACCGGAGGCATTTTCCGGATATATGGGTAAGCTTCTGGATGCGGGAGCTGATCTGATCGGCGGTTGCTGCGGAACAACACCGGCCTATATTGCAGCACTGCATGATGTGATAGAAGAAAGGAAAAAACGTTAATGGCAAGATCATCCGGTTACAGAACCAGGAATCGTGAAATGATGCTGGAATATCTGAAGGAGAACAGGGAACGAACGGTATATGCAAGTGATATTCGTCAGCATATGATCGCACAGGGGGCCAATGTCAACATCACTACGATCTATCGTTTTCTGGATAAACTGCAGGAAGAGCATAAGGTGCTGAAATATGCCTCAGAAAAGGGGGAAAGTGCCGGATTTCAGTATATAGATAGAGAAACGGGATGTGAGGATCATCTCCATGTCAAATGTGCATGCTGCGGCCGTGTGGTTCATCTGAACTGCGGTTTCATGGATGAAATTAAAGAACACCTGAAGCACCATCACAATTTTGAACTGCAATGCAGCGGATCCAGTCTCTTCGGACTCTGTGAAACCTGCAGAGAAAAGGAAAAGAATCATTCTTGACAGAATTGAAAAGACTCCGTATAATATGAAAATGCAAATTGATTGCAAATTCGACACGGCAGGAGATTTACGGTATGGAGTTTTTCATGGAATTATTTACAGATTGTATAGCAGACAGTGCAATGGACAGTATCCGGCTGATTCCGTTTCTGTTTCTGACGTATCTGATCATGGAATATGTGGAGCATAAAACCGGAGACAGGACGGTGGATATAATTCGGAAAGCAGGAAAAACCGGACCCATATGGGGCGGCATTCTGGGGGTATTTCCCCAGTGCGGTTTTTCTGCCTCTGCATCCGGACTATATGGAGGCGGTCTGATCACAGTGGGGACTTTACTGGCGGTATATCTGTCCACCTCGGATGAGATGCTTCCGATTTTTCTTTCGGAGCAGGTGGAAACCGGTCTGATTCTGAAAATTCTCGGATTGAAACTGCTGATCGGCCTGATCACCGGTCTGTCAGTGGACTGGATCCTGCGGCATATGCCCGGTCATACCCACAGGGGTGAGCATATTCATGAAGTCTGCGAGCATGAGAATTGCGGATGTGGGGATGGAAGTATTTTTTCTTCTGCTCTGAATCATACCATCCGGATTGTCTGGTATATTTTTCTGATCAGCATGCTGTTAAATCTGTGCATCGGATGGTTTGGTGAGGAAAATCTGGCGGGACTGATCCTGAATGTTCCGGTGGCAGGTCAGATGCTGGCAGGTCTGGCGGGACTGATTCCCAACTGTGCCTCTTCTGTTATCATAACGAAACTGTATCTGGACGGCGTTCTGAACGGCGGTGCCATGATGTCCGGCCTTCTGGTCAGCGCAGGTGTGGGTCTTATGATACTTTTCCGCACCATGGATGACAGAAAGAAAGCTCTGAAAATCGTGGGTCTTCTGTATGCAAGCGGTGTATTCTGGGGACTTCTGATCCAGCTGTTCGGAATTTTGTAGAAAAAGGGGCCGACGCACTGATTCAGTGCGGCAGCCCCCCTTTTTCATATATCAGGAAACGTCCTGATTATATGTAATTTCTGCAGGAAACGTACTGTGATATGTAAAGTTCAGAAATATCCTGCCGTGTTTCTGAACCGCTGTGGAAATTATTCCACGATAGCGATTGCATCAACAGGACAAGATTTAGCGCACTTGCCGCATGCGATACACTTGGAAGGATGTTCAGCGCCTTCTGCCATGCGAAGAACACCAAAAGGACATGCTTCTACGCACTTGCCGCAGCCAACACAGTTTTTCTTGTTGATGGTGAATACACCCTTAGCGTTCTGGGTGATTGCGTCGTGTTCACAGGTCTTAGCACATTTACCGCACTGTACACAAACAAAAGTCTTGACAGCGTCATTCTTCATGCCAATACGAATGCATGAAAGATCCGGATCATATTCTTTGTAGAATGTTTCTGAACAGACAATTTCACACTGCTTACATGCCATACATGCAGCCTGGTCAACAACTTTTAATTTCTTCATGTTTACCCCTTTCCGTAAATTAATACGTACCCTCTTTTTTACGTGCAGATTATTCTGCCGTTCTATTCATTGTAACAAGATGTTAAATTAAAGTCAATCTTTTTGGGCGTCTTGTGCGTGAAATACAACGGGAAAAATGATAAGAAATACTTGAAAAAACGAGCAGAAAAAATATGAAAAAAAAACATTGGAATTCAGTACAACCAGGAGGTATGAATGTTGTGCATGCAGACAAAAAACTGATGCAGTTCTTTTGAGATGATACTGCATCAGGATTGGACGTGCCGGACTATTCGTCAAGAATGATGTGAAGGCAGCGAATTATTTTTTCCTTTGTTTTGGCATCACACTGGCGAAGAAGATGTAAAATTTCGGCATCCAGCACATCTGTTGAATGGTCGGAATCTGTCATGCCTGCATGCAGCAGATAATCGACAGAAACATTAAGGAGCGATGCGTAGTAGGTTAACACGCGAAGATTCATCTTGGTTCGATTGTTTTCGATATTACTGATAAAGGCAACGGTGGTGTTAAGGCTATCGGCAATCTGTTCCTGTGTGATATTGTTGGCCTTGCGAAGCTGCTGCATACGCTGTCCAACAAGTTTGTAGTTGATTTCCATTCGAGCCTCCCGGTTTCTAGTAATTATTTATAGTATAAAACGAAAATATCATTATTTCCATCTATGGAGGGTTTATTATATATACTTTTTTGATAAATTATGCTCAACTATCTGAAATTTTTTTAAAATCAATCATTTGAAGTTTTGTCTGGATTTGCCCAATAAAAAAAGCTGTCATTTCAGACAGCTTTTCCTGGTCATTATGTTATTTTCAGTTGCGGATCGCGTCAGCACCACGTTCACCGGTTCGGATTCGAAGTACTTCCGTCAGCTCAGATACGAATACCTTTCCATCTCCGACGGTTCCTGTTTTCAGAACACGTTCTGCTGTTTCCAGCACCTTTTCATAAGGAACTTCTGAAACAACAATATCGATTTTAATCTTGGGAATCAGCTGGATTTCTGTTTTTACACCGCGGTAATAAGTAACAATACCTTTCTGGACACCGCAGCCCTGAACGTCATAAACGGTCATGCCTTCCACACCGATCCGGGTCAGTTCGTCCTTTAATTCCTGAAATTTTTCTTTTCTGGTGATGATTTCCACTTTATAAATTTTACTCATAATGATTCTCCTCCTGTCAGGGTTTCTGCACCTGAACCTCCTGTCCATATCGGAAAAAACAGACCATGACTCCGATACGGTTTCTGGTACATCGAATAATAAAAATCAGACAAGTGATATGACGGGTTCATTATTATTCGCTGTACTAATTTGATAATAAGTTAAGAAACGGTATTTGTCAACCGGAGGAAAAACACCGGGTTTTTCCCGGTCCATGCAGTTTACAGAACGGGCGGATTCAGGTATACTATTTCTGGTGCTGATTTATCTATTTACAGCGCCAAATCTCCGTAAGCGTCGATTTGATGAGAAAGGAGGCTGCGCATGCCCGCAATATATGCACATTACAGTTTTGGAAAGAAGGTATTCAGGCAGCTGCCGAATGATCTGAAAAAAATAGCAGGAACTTACAGAAGAGAGTATCTTGCAGGATTGCAGGGACCGGACTTTCTTTTCTTTTATAATCCATTGAAAAAGAACCGTTATGGAGAGCTGGGAAGCCGGATTCATAAGGAAGAAGCGGCGGTATTTCTGGAAAGAGCCGCAAAGATTTTACGTGTAACCGGGATGGAATCACCGGAGGGAGCCTACGTCATGGGATTTATCTGCCACTTTATGCTGGATTCTTCCTGTCATGGCTATGTGACACAGATGGTTGGCGAAACCGGAGAGTCTCATACGGAGCAGGAAACGGAGTTTGACCGCTATATGATGGAACAGGATGGAAAGGATCCTCTGTCATTTCCCCTGTACAGACTGGTGGATACTTCACAGGAACTGGCAGAAACCATGTCCGTATTTTATAAAGGCTTATCCACCTATACCGTTCGAATCAGTCAGGAAAGAATGCGCCTGATCAAAAAACTCTTCCATGCACCCTGCAGCGTGAAGAGACGTTTTCTGACATGGCTGATGACAACCGTATTTGGTGCCGGTAATGAATATGTATCTCAGGTGATGCAGTCCGAGGCCAATCCTCAGTGCGAACCGATCTGTGAAGAATTGTCCAACCGCCTGGAAAATGCAGTAACGGAATGTGCCATGGAAATCAGAAAATATGCATTTGAAACAGTCTGCGGCAAGGATATTTCCGAACGGATGAAACGGGACTTCAATTAGGTTTCAGAGGGAAAAGCAAGAAAGAGATTCAGAAGAGGTTTTTATGGGAAAAGAAACAAAAGAAAGCAAGAAGCTGACTGGACTGGAGCTGAGCTGGGTTCTTTATGATGTGGGAAACTCTGCATTCACCCTGCTGGTGGCGACCATTCTTCCTATTTATTTTAATGCCCTTGCGGAAAATGCCGGGGTATCCAGTACGGATTATCTGGCATGGTGGGGATATGCGGCATCCATATCCACCTTGCTGGTGGCCTTTATCGGACCGGTATTCGGCTCCCTTTCCGATCAGAAAGGGATGAAAAAGAAGGTTTTTACCATTGCGCTGCTGGTTGGTGTGGCAGGATGCGGGGCGCTGATCCTTCCGGGGTCATGGATCGTATTCCTGATCGTATTTATTGTTGCAAAAACCGGTTATGCGGCCAGCCTTGTTTTTTATGATTCCATGCTGACCGATGTGACCACGCCGGAACGCATGGATTCCGTATCCTCCAAGGGATATGCATGGGGATATATCGGAAGCTGTATTCCCTTTGTGATCAGTCTGGTGTTTGTGCTGATGAAAGACGCCATTGGCATCACCATGACCACAGCCATTGGCATTGCCCTGTTTATCAACGCAGCATGGTGGTTTGTCATGGCGCTGCCGCTTCTGAAGAATTACAAACAGATATATTACGTGGAAGCCGGTGAAACCAATCCCATCGCGGAGTCATTCAGACGATTGGGAAAGACATTCCGTGAACTGACACAGTATAAAAACATTTTTATTTTCCTGGTTGCATTTTTCTTCTATATTGATGGTGTATATACCATTATTGAAATGGCAACTGCCTATGGTCAGGCACTGGGACTGGATACCACGGGATTGCTGCTGGCGTTGCTGGTAACACAGATCGTTGCATTTCCCTTTGCATTGCTCTTCGGTTATCTTTCCGGTAAGATGGACAATGCAAAGCTGATCCGTGTCTGTATTTTTGCGTATTTCTGTATTGCAGTATTTGCAATCCAGCTGGATAAACAGTGGGAATTCTGGCTTCTGGCCGTTGCCGTGGGCATGTTTCAGGGGGCGATTCAGGCCCTGTCCAGATCCTACTTTGCCAAAATCATTCCACCGGAAAAATCCGGAGAATTTTTCGGGATTTTTGATATCTGCGGAAAAGGTGCCTCCTTCATGGGAACCGCCCTTATGGGCATCATGACACAGCTGACAGGCAGTGCCAATGCTGGCGTGGCTGTGCTGAGTCTGATGTTCGTCATCGGCTTCTTCGTTTTCGGAAAAGCAGCGGCACTGAACCGGGATGCGGCATAAGTCAGTATGTTTTTTTTTATATTACACTTGCATATTTGGAATGGTCAGTATAAAATGATTACCATGGGTCCGGCATGAGGTATATCAGGTAATGTCGGGCAGATGACAGGAAAAGAGGAAAGGATTGTTGACCAATGAGTCTGGAAAAGGTAAATAAATATAAAGAAGATAAGAAAAACAGACGTCAGATTCTGGAAAGGGAAAAGAAAAAGAAGGCACGTGCCCGTATTGCAGGCTGGATCATCGGAATTGCGATTACAGCGGGACTGGTTGCCGTGCTGGGGCTGACAGCGAAGAACGCATACACCAATTATCAGGCATCCAAACCGAATTATACTGCGGATTCCATGGTTGTGAATGATATGACAGGTATTCTGAATGAGCTGGATGCAGAAGAAACAGAAGCACCTTCCGGTGAAGAAGCAGGCTCTGAAGAGACCGAAGCACCCGCAGAAGAAGCTTCCACATCCGCTGCAGCAGAAAGTTCTGCAGAATAACAGTATTGATAAAGCAATGTACAGCCTGAAATCCAATGGTTGATTTCAGGCTGTTTTACTTGTTGATGGCGAAAGGCGGGATACTATGAAGAAAAAAGGTGACAACATTACATTGATCGGTATGCCCGGTTCCGGAAAGAGTACAATCGGTGTCGTTCTGGCCAAGAGACTGGGCTATCAGTTTGTGGATACCGATCTGCTGATCCAGGCGCAGGAAAAGCGTCTGCTGAAGGAAATTATTGCAGAAGAAGGACTGGATGGTTTTAAGCGGATTGAAAATCAGGTGAATGCCGATCTTTCCGTCAGCCGGAGTGTCATTGCACCGGGCGGCAGTGTCATTTATTGTCAGGAAGCCATGGAGCACCTGCGGGAACTGGGAGAAGTGATTTATCTCAGAGTCTCCTATGAGGAACTGTCCAGACGTCTGGGCGATCTGGTGGATCGCGGTGTGGCCCTGAAAGAAGGTCAGGGATTAAAGGAACTGATGGAAGAAAGAGGTGTACTTTATGAAAAATATGCCGATGATACAATAGATGAAAAGGGACTGACTCCCGGCAGAATCGCAGCGATTCTGGAAGAACGGATCAGAAGCAGCCAGTCATAATTATGGAGGAATGAACCATGTATCAGATTAATTTTAATGAACCCTGCAGAATTTATTTTATGGGAATCGGCGGCATCAGCATGAGCGGCCTTGCGGAGATCCTGATGAAAGAAGGATTTACCGTAACCGGTTCCGATATGAAAGAATCAGATCTGACAAAACAGCTGGAAGCGGAAGGTGCAGTGATTTCCTATCATCAGACCGCATCCAATATCCATGCCGATGAGATTGATGTGGTGGTATATACCGCTGCCATTCATGAAGACCATCCGGAACTGGCAGAAGTCATCCGTCTGGGGATTCCCCGCCTGACGAGAGCAGAGCTGCTGGGCCAGATCATGCGGAATTACAAAACAGCAATTGCAATATCCGGTACCCACGGAAAAACAACCACCACATCCATGGTTACGGAAGTGATGATGGCAGCAAAGGAAGACCCCACCGTTACCGTGGGCGGTATGCTGGACTGCATCCATGGAAATTTCCATCTGGGAGAATCGGACTGCTTTATTACAGAAGCCTGTGAATATACCAACAGTTTTCTGTCCTTCTATCCGACTGTGGAAGCCGTTCTGAATATCGAAGAAGATCATCTGGATTTCTTCAAGGATATTCACGATATCCGCCGTTCTTTCCGCCTTTTTATGGAAAAGCTTCCCAAGGGCGGTGTGCTGGTGATCAATGAGGAAATTGAGAACTATGAAGAACTGACAGACGGTCTGCAGTGCAGTGTGGTAACCTTTGGTATGGAAGGCAGCGGTGCCGACTATACAGCAGCCCATCTTATCTACGATGACAATGCATGTGCTTCCTTTACACTGATGCATCAGAACGGTGATGCACAGGAACCGGTTGTGGATATTAAGATGAATGTACCCGGTGTTCACAATGTGAAAAATGCCCTTGCCTGCGCAGCTGTTGCCCTGGAACAGGGGATTAAACCGGAGTATATCGCCTCTGCCCTGGAAAAATTCGGCAACGCACACAGAAGATTTGAATTCAAGGGCAAAATCGGTGAAGTGACCATTGTGGATGATTATGCGCACCATCCCCAGGAAATCGATGCAACTCTTGATGCAGCTAAAAAGATGAAACATCGCAAACTCTGGTGTGTATTCCAGTCCCATACCTATACCCGCACGAAGGCCCTGCTGGATGATTTCGCAAAGAGTCTGGCCGCAGCAGATGCAGTGGTACTGGCACCCATTTATGCAGCCAGAGAGACCGATACCCTGGGAGTCAGCTCGCAGGATATCGCAGACCGGATTGAAAAGCTGGGTACGGAGGTACATAATCTGGAATCCTTTGATGCCATTGAAACCTTCCTTCTGACCAACTGTGAAGCCGGTGATGTGGTCATCACCATGGGAGCCGGAGATATCTACAGAGTGGGCGAAAAACTGCTGGGTATGTAACGTATTGTGGATAACTTTTCGGATAAGGTCAGGAAAATGTAGAAAAACAGGCAGGAAAGATGGAAATGACTGGTGTTTTTGCACTGCATTATCCACATTATCCACAAACAGACTGTGGATAATACGTTTATTAGGTGTTGAAAGTGTGTTGATATCATCTGACCTTGTGACAAATGAATAAAGGACGAAGGCTGGTATGCTGATCATATGGTAATATTGGTCAGCATACTGTTTTCTAAAAGAAACATTGCGGCAGCTGAAACAGAAGAACAAGATAGACAACGAATAAGGAAAGAAATATGAGCAGTTTGAAAGTAACGGGAATCGGAGGAGGATATACTCTGATTTCCAATGTTTTTATAGATCAGTATATGGTAACAGCAGGTTCCAGCCATCTGAAAACGTATCTCCTTCTTATGCGGTTGTATATGGATCCGTTATCAGAGATTTCGGTCAGCCATATGGCGGATGTACTGGACTGCAGTGAAAGTGATGTGCTTCGTTCCCTTCGGTACTGGAAAAAAAAGGGACTGATGGAACTGCAGTTTTCGGAAGATACCGGCGAACTGACCGGAATCCGGCTGATGGAACCGAAGGGAGCAGAAGAAGGCGTGCAGGGTCCGCAGAATCTGTCTGCTGCAGAAGCGGAACTGGCTGCGGTTCGTGCACCCCGGAAAGAAAAAGGAGCCGGATCACAGAAAACAACTGACGGATCCGCATCCTCTGCGGCACAATTGGTATCGACTACCGGTTCTGCAGATTCCGTCAGTGGGGACGTTGTACCGATTCCGGATAAAACGGTGGATTTCGGTAAGGTTTCCGCCGATGAAAATTTCGGCCGTATTCTGTTTATTGCAGAGCAGTATATCGGATCCCCTCTGTCGAGGAATGACTGTGAAACCTTTGCCTGGATGTATGACCGGCTGCAAATGGAAACCGGCCTGATGGAATATCTGGTGGAATACTGTGTAACCAACGGTCACCGCAGCATCCGGTACATGGAGGCTGTGGCCATTGACTGGCATCAGAAGCAGATCAGAACCGTGGAACAGGCCAAGATTTATACCCCCCTTCATGATAAGAACCTTTATGCGGTTATGAAGGCCCTGGGGCTGAACGGAAGACAGCCGGCACCGGGGGAACGGGAGATTATCGACGGATGGTTCCGAAATTACGGATTTTCACTGGATATGGTGGTGGAAGCCTGCAACCGGACAATGATCTCCATCCATGAACCCAACCTGAATTATGTGGAATCCATTCTGTCCCGGTGGAAAAAGGCCGGTATTTCCGGACTGGATCAGGTGAAAACTCTGGACGAAGAGTATCAGAAAAAGAAGGCGGCAGCCGGAAAGGATACACAGCAGAAAACAGGCAGACATTCCGGGCAGCCGAAAGCAGGTGCGCAGTTCCACAGCTTTGAGCAGAGAACTTACGACTACGATGCTCTGCAGAAAACCCTGAGTGCGGTTTCCGACGGAAACCATCATTCGGAATAAATCAGACCGAAGAATTCAGAGAAGGGAGTCTGGTCATGGCATTGACAAATTCACAGTTTGAAGAAATTATGAGGGAGTATAACCAGCTGAAATTTCAGCATGTCCGTGAACAGGAAAGCCGGACACAGGAGATTTATCGGAAAATCCCGGCAATTCGCAGTCTGGAGGAGGAAATTGTCCGGACAGCAGCCGGACAGGCAAGGAAACTCCTGTCAGGAGATGCGAATTCCCTTCGGGAGCTGAAAACCCGTCTGGCGGATCTGAAGGAACAGAAGCGTGTACTGCTTTTATCAAACGGATATCCGGAAGATGCGCTGGAGCTGCAGTATTCCTGTCCCGCCTGCAAAGATACCGGATTCATATCCGGAAAAAAATGCAGATGTTTTCAGCAGAAGGAAATCGAACTGCTGTACCGGCAGTCCGATCTGCGGGAAATCCTGAAAAAAGAAAACTTTGACACGTTTTCGTTTGAATGGTATGATGATACCGCATCTGCAGGGAATATCAGTCCCCTTGAGAATATCCGCGGTATCTATGATATCTGCCGGAATATGGTCAGAAACTTCAGCACGGAGAAAACGAATCTGCTTCTCACCGGCAATGCCGGAACCGGCAAGACCTTTCTGACCCACTGCATAGCCAAAGAACTGATCGATAACTGTTTTTCCGTTATTTATCTGTCCGCAGCAGAATTGTTTGAGATATTTTCCTCACACCGTTTTCAGGACGATGCAGAACCGGAAGATGAGCTGATGTATCATCACATCTATCATTGCGACCTTCTGATCATCGATGATCTGGGAACGGAAATGACCAACAATTTTACAATTTCGGGGCTGTTTTCCTGTATCAATGAAAGAGCAAGGAAGAATCTTCCGGTGGTGATATCCACCAATCTTTCCATCGGGGAGATCAGTGACCTCTACTCTGAGCGGATCAGTTCACGGCTGATCAGCAATTACCGGATTCTGCATCTGTACGGAGCGGACATCCGTCTGCAGAAAAGACTGAAATCGATTTGATTCTTCCTTTGACATGAGGTATAATTGATGTTATAATTAAAATTACGCGAGTTTTATCAGGAGGTATATGAAAATGAGCGAAGAAATGGTAAAAGAAGTAGTTGAAGAAACAGTTGAAGAAACAGCTGAAACCGCAGAAGCAGTATCTGTATGGGCAGGTTTTGAAGAAAAGATGAAAGCAAACACTGTTATCACAGTTGAAATCGCAGGTGTGGTAAAGAGCGGTGTTGTTGCATATATTGATGGTGTTCGCGGATTTATTCCCGCATCACAGCTTTCTGCTGAATATGTAGAAGATCTGGAATCATGGCTTGGCAAGACCGTTGATGTTATGATCATCGAAGCTAAGGAAGATGAAAAGCGTCTGATCCTGTCCGGCAGAAAAGTTGCAAGACGTGAAGAAAGAAAGAAGAAATTCGAATCCATCGCTGTAGGCAGCATTCTGGAAGGTACCGTAGAATCCATTAAGGATTACGGCGCATTCATCGACCTGGGTGACAGAATCAGCGGTCTGGTTCACATTTCTCAGATCAGCACAAAGAGAATCAAGACACCCGATGAAGTTCTGGCAGTTGGCGATAAGGTAACCGTTAAGGTTCTTTCCAACGAAAAGAGAAAGATCAGCCTCAGCATGAGAGCTGTTGTTGAAGACGCAAAGAAGGAAGAAGAAGCTGCAGCTCCCAAGGAAGAGACCTTCCACTACAAGGAAAAAGGCAAGGCAGTTACAACCTTTGGCGATCTGTTAAAGGATATTCAGCTGTAATCAGAACCGTGATCGTTTTACATTCTGTTTCAGGAATGTATCCGGCTGATTACGGTATCCGGCGAAGGTATTACCGGGATATTTGCAGAACAGGCAGGGGATGTACATGACGATACAGGAAGAAGTTGCTGCTCAGACTGAGGACTGGAGAAGATCACAGCTGATGTTTAGTTCAGCATTGAAGGAAATCGGAACCAAGATCGATATCCTCAACAGTGAGTTTGTCCATTCCCATCGATATAATCCCATTGAGCATGTGACACAGCGTATCAAGTCACCCGACAGTATCGCACGAAAGCTGAAACGAATGGGTTTCGAACCGACAATAGCCAACATGGAGAAACAGCTCTATGATATTGCCGGTATACGGATTATCTGTTCTTTTACATCAGACATCTATCGGATTGCCGGCATGATTGCCAGACAGGACGATGTGGTTGTTCTGAAGATAAAGGATTACATCAAGCACCCCAAGGAGAATGGCTACAAGAGTTACCATATGGTTGTATCCGTTCCGATTTATCTTTCCACCGGAATGGAAACTGCCAGAGTGGAAATTCAGATTCGTACCATTGCCATGGATTTCTGGGCGAGTCTGGAGCACAAAATTTATTACAAATTTGAAGGGAATGCTCCGGAACATATTTATGATGAACTGAAAGAGTGTGCTGATATCATTAATACGCTGGATCAGAGGATGCTTTCATTGAATGAAGAGATTCAGAAACTGAAAGCAACCAGTGCTGTGAAGGAAATTCAGTAAAATATAATAATGCATCAGGGTGATCTGAGGGCTGCCGCAATTGCGGCAGCCCTTTTTGGCGTGGGCAGATTTTTTATTTGTATTATCTATATTCTGATTATATAATAGATATATCTGATTAATGCGACAATTTAATAAAAAGAATGGAGGATAATATGGGACGTATCGATAAAGATGAAGTAGGATACAGACAGCAGATGATTATGCAGTGCATATGGGAGGCTGGCGGTGCAGCTACTGTCCCGGATATTGATATAAGACTGGAAAAGAAGTGCGGAACAAAACTTTCACGTTCTGCATTGAATACAATGATACAGACTCTGATACAGAAAGGATTGGCAGAGCCAGATGGAAAGATCCATCAGTCGATTGTATACAGAGCGTGTATAAGCGAAGAGGAATTCCGGACAAGGGAATTGATGCGGGTGAAAAAACTGACTTTCGATAACTCAACGGATATTATGGCACAGACGCTGATTAATTCCCTCGAGGATGCGGAAGAACTGGACAAGATCAGAGATTATCTGGAAAAAAGGAAAAAGAAGGTAAAGTGATATGGGCTCTGGATACGCATGGAAGGTCTTTCGATATAATATAACCTTGTTTTCCAGCAGATTTGTCCTCTTTCTGCTGATGACATCTGTTATCTACGGAATTGTATATGCCATATATAGAAAATGGAATCAGGTTCTGATCAGAAAGCATTATATTGCGGAATCATACCGGCTGATGCATTTGTTTCTGGTGGGAATCATGGTGCTGCAGGTTTTGTGTATTGTGCTGTTATTTTATGTGTACTGGATTCCGTCAACTGTTTCCATATGGGGGATGGAAGAACGGTCACAAAAAGTATATAATTCCATGTCCATGATATGGCTGATTGGGATGTTGTCTGCCTTTTCCGTAAGGCTCAGAAAACAGATGTTTCAAAAGAAGCTGGTCAGAAGCTGTTTTCCTGCTGAACCCTGGGTACAGTCCATGGCCCGGCAGATGGCAGAGTCTTTTCATCTGAATAAAACCGTTCAGGTCAGACAGGGGTATGGTCTGATGACATCGGAACTGCTCACAGAAAAGGGAAATCCTGTAATCCTGATTCCGGCAGGGACATTGGATGAACAGCAGGCAGAACATATTCTGATGCATGAACTGACGCATTATCAAAACGGGGATCGGAAAATCAGAAGGCTGGCTGCCATTCTGGAATGCATTCACTGGTTTAATCCCTTACTGCAGTCCCTGTTTACCCAATTGGAAAGAGTGGATGAACTATACTGTGATTATTGTGTCACGGGAATATCCGGTGTCGATCCATTGGCATATGCAGAGACATTGTATCGGGAAGGCGTGCGGTATCAGAAACTGCGGGAATCGTTAAAAACACCCAAAAATGTATTGGATATTGGCTTTGGAAAAAGCAGGAGCGTATTAAAAGAAAGGATTGAATGTATTATGGAAACCGATCATAAAAGAAAACTGAATTACCGAATTGTTGCAGGTTCTTTCACCGCATGTATACTTCTGACAGCTATGATTTTCCCTGCAGTTGTATATGCATCGGATCGGATTCACAACGGCATGGATAAAGGAACGGAAAGCGGGATAGAGGAAACACTCCAGATGGATGAATACGATGGTGTGGAAATCATCGAAGAACCGGGAGCGGATGCTGTATTACCGGAAGAATATGCTGAGATACAGGCAGAACCGAATAGCTTGATATCCACCACAGTGTCAGGATACAGCAGATGGTACAGCGGCGGATTTTATGCAGCATCCACACAGAGCATCACCGTATCTGTAACCGGAAATCCGGGCACTGTTAAATATAAAGCAGGAATCGTAGAACCGGATGGAACAACAAGATATATTTATAAAACAGGGGACATAACGCATAAGTTTGTTTTGTCAAAGTCCGGAACATACAGGGTATTTGTGAGCAATCCCAATTCCGCAAGTGTGAAAATAACGGGCAGTTATTACACAGCTGATCAGTATTAGTGAGGTGGTAAAATGAAGATCATTCGTATTATTTTACTGCAAATATATGTATTTGGAATTTGCGGAAATAGTCTGTATGGAAAAGGATGGATTACAGACTTTCTTTTTTTAGCTATTAATATTG
>JBJELP010000007.1:0-58335 GCA_051879215.1 Lachnospiraceae bacterium | reverse complement strand
AACAACTGTCCATACAATAATGATGCCCATACCGCCGAACTGCTTGATCAGCTGTGTCAGTCCGCCGCCGTAGAACAGACCTTCTTCAATACCTGCCACTGCAAAACCGGGAGCTGATTCGGTTGCAAACAGACCAACTGCAATGGTACCCCAGATACCGTTTAACATATGTACTGCACAGGCACCAACCGGGTCATCAATGTGTGCCACATTATCAAAGAACCATACACCGAATACAACCAGAAGACCTGCAACAAAACCGATGACTGTTGCACCGATACAATCGGTTACATCACAAGGAGCTGTAATTGCTACCAGACCTGCCAGAGAAGCATTCAGACACATAGATACATCGGGTTTACCGTATTTGATCCATGTGAAAATCATACATACAACAGTTGCAACTGCAGGAGCTACAGTTGTTGTCAGGAATACAGAACCCATGGTAGGAATATCCGTTGCTGCTGCACCGTTGAAACCGTACCAGCCCATCCACAGGATGAACACACCCAGAGCACCAACTACCAGGTTGGAACCGGGGAATGCATGAACCTTAACGATCTTGCCGTCTTTATCCTTTGTAAACTTACCGATACGGGGACCAAGCATCCATGCACCGATCATAGCGCAGATACCGCCGACCATATGGATACAGGTTGAACCGGCATAATCATGGAAGCCCCACTGTACCAGGAAACCATTGCCCCATACCCAGTGTGCTTCAACCGGATAAATGAAACCGGAGATTACTGCAGAGTAAATACAGTATGTAAGGAACTTGGTTCGTTCTGCCATTGCACCGGATACGATGGTTGCGGTGGTTGCACAGAATACCAGGTTGAATACAAAACCGGAAAAACTGAAGTTTGCATAATCGGTAAATACACCAAAACCGGGTGTACCGATGATTCCGAGAATATCGGATGTTCCTTCCGCTGCGGGAAGCATCAGTGATGAACCGATCAGAAACCACATAACGGTACCGATACAGAAGTCCATCAGGTTCTTCATAATAATGTTACCGGAGTTCTTTGCTCTGGTAAAACCTGCTTCTACCATGGCGAAACCGGCCTGCATCCAGAAGACCAGAACCGCACCGATCAGGAACCATACACCAAAAACCTGATCATTGACATAACTCATAATTTCCTGTGTCATATACATTTCCTCCTCTATTCATAAGAGATTTCTCTGTATTTCAGGAAAAACGGATAAAAATAATTTTTTAAAGCCTTCAAAAATATTCCCTTAATCCTGAAATATTCATGCTGCTCGATTTTTCATCATTGATTTCCAAATCCCTCACAACACGAAAAAGGCGCCAAGATTGTTATCTCAGCGCCTTTGCTTGTTCAGAATTATAGCACACCAACAAGAAATGTCAACCAATTTAATCATTTTCATCAACAATACAGTCTGGAGTTCCACAATTTACAACTATTTCCAAATAAATTAACAAATAATTCTTAGAATTGTATTTTTTCAGATACAGTATGTCGCCACTGCAGCTATCTATTTCTTCTTCTCCTCTTCACAAAACATGGCTCATGGTCTATGATAAAGAAAAAATCAAAAAAGAGGTTTTTCATGACAAAACGAACAATTGAAGACTTTGGCTTTCGGATCGGTTCCATGCCGAAGGGAACAAAAAATGCAATAACAGATGTTCCCGGTGTGACGGTGGGACACAGCACCATCGATACCCTGGAGCATAAAACGGGTGTGACGGTCATCATGCCCTGTCCGGACAACATGTTCCGGAACAAACTGACGGCTTCCGTCCATATTCTGAACGGATTCGGCAAATCGCTGGGAACGGTTCAGGTGCAGGAGCTGGGTACACTGGAATCGCCCATTGCCCTTACCAATACATTAAATGTGGGTCTGGTCCACGATGCACTGGTTTCCTATATGGTATCCCGCTGCGAAAGAGAACAGGTCCCTATCTTCTCTTTTAACCCGGTGGTGGGAGAATGCAATGACTGCCATCTGAATCATATCCGTGAGCGTGCTGTAAAAGAAGAACATGTTCTGGAGGCCATCCGCAGCGCTTCTTCCGATTTTGATCAGGGAGATATCGGTGCCGGTAAAGGAACCATCTGTTACGGGCTCAAAGGTGGTATCGGATCTTCATCCCGCATCATGCGGCTCGGTGAAACAGAGTATCACCTGGGTATTCTGGTGCAGTCCAATTTCGGGCGGACAGAGGATCTGACCATTGCCGGTCAGGAAATCGGAAGGGAACTGGTTTCCCGCATCAAACCGTCAGAAACCGATAAAGGATCAATTATTTCCGTTCTGGCAACGGATCTTCCCCTTTCTTCCCGTCAGCTTCACCGGATTCTGAAACGGCTGGGCATCGGTCTGGGACGCACCGGCTCCCATGTGGGCAATGGCAGCGGTGACATCATGATCGGCTTTACCACAGCCAATCGGATCCCGGACAAAAAAACACCTGATGATCCCTTTGTTCCGGTACAGATTCTTCAGGAAAACCTCATGGATACGGTATTTCGTGCTGCCATTGAGGCCGAAGAAGAAGCAGTACTGAATTCCCTTGCCGCAGCCGATGCGGTCACAGGGTATCAGGGATATCAGGTGCATGCTCTATCTGAATTGATATAACCGTCCGCAGAACAGACGGCAGGGTCATCTCTGGCTGAAAATAAGCATTTTTATTTCAGCAGATTCTTTCTCAGAATGGTATCCATAGTCTCCTGATCCAGACGCCGGATCACTTCTGCAGCCATTTTCACAGCTGCCTCAATATCTTCTTTCGCACAGAAGCAGTAATGGCTGTGTACATATCTGGAGGGGATTCCCAGTACCAGAACCGGTACGGCTTTTCCTTCCAGATGAATTCTGCCGGCGTTGGTGCTTCCGCCTCTTCTGACAGCGTCCTGGTATTTGATTCCCATTTCATCACCAACCTGATGGGCCAGTTGGATAAACTCGGTGTTGGAAATATAGCTCCGGTCCATTTTGCGGATCTGTACGCCCTTTTTCAGGCTTCCCTGGGCCAGTCCGGGAGCAAAGAAATAGTCATCTGCCGGAGAACCTTCAAATACAATAGCCAGATCCGGCTTTACAACCTGTGAAGTAACTGCAGCTCCCCGCATGCCGACTTCTTCCTGTGCAGCAAAAGCGCCGACCACATCCACAGCCAGATCATCATTGCGCAGTTCCTTCATGGTTTCAATGATGCTGACACAACCCAGACGGTTGTCAAATGCCTTGCCCATACATACACCATGTTTTTCATCATAAGAGAACTTTACTTCCGGTGCCATGGGATCTCCGGGACGGATACCATAGTCATTCAAAACTTCTTCACGGCTGGATGCTCCCACATCCACATACAGCTTCTGAATATCCAGATCGTTGCTTTTCTTTTCCGCATCAGTCAGAAAATGAACCGGTTTGGAACCGATAATACCACGAATATATTCTCCCTTTCCATTACGGATCATAACAGAATGAGCAGGTAAACTGGTCAGATGGAAGCCTCCCAGCATCATAATGGAAATCAGTCCGTTTTCCAGAATGGACTGCACAATAAAACCACACTCATCCAGATGTGCATCCAGCTGAATTACCGGTTTCTTTCCGGAAAAACCGGGATTTTTCAGATACAGATTGTACATGGCATCATTGGTCAGATCAAATCCATCCGTATACTTCTTCACCACTCTGCATACCTCATCTTCAAACCCACTGGGTCCAAAGGCATCAGATAACTCTTCCACAAGCTTTAAATCAATCATAATTTCTCCCTCGTATATGTATGTACTCTCGGAATCTGTTAACCACATGAAAAAGCTTCTGAGAGTACATATGTTCAACACCTTTAATAGTCTTATTTATTCTCTTTTTCAACTGAAATGATATCAACGGCAAACGGTGTTCTCCGTGTCTATCAGTACACAACAAAATGATGTGCTGTCAGAATATCAAAATAGTTTGATGTCACCAGACGGTTGGTCCGATTGTCAATTCGTTCAAAATGGGGATAGAACGACATCCGGTAGGCCTTATGCAGATCTTTGTAGTTGACCACATACTCAAACTGTTTCGGCAGTTTCACTTTACAGCTTTTAAAATCCTTTGTCACAGCTGCCCTGGTCTGTTCTGCCAGCATTTCCAGAACAGTTTCCGGAGATTCGTTGATGGTGGATGCACCGATTCCGTATTTGGTGGAAACGGTTGTAATGGCAGGAATCATTTCCTTTGCCTGATCACAGATTCCCTGATCACCGGAAAGAAACAGTACCGGTACCCCCAGCATGGCAGCTGTATAGGTATTCAGCATAAATTCGCTCATGACCTTTCCATTCAGGGTAATGAAATTGGAGGCTCCGGTGGATGTATGGCTCAGCGGACTTTCGCTGCTGCCTGCAGGTGAATGATAACCCACAAACAGAACACCGTCAAAGGTTACGTCCAGACCAAACATCATATTATAGGGGTGTCCGCTTTTTCCGCGAATCAGCTTTACCCCTTTCGGCATTCTCATAAAATCAATGTTGGTGGCATCACCATGGCCATCTTTTACAACAATTTCATCCGCTCCGGCTTCCAGAGCTGCCAGACACACAGTCCGGACTTCCTCGGTCATACGATCGGCAAACTGCCGGTAACATGCTTCCTCCTTATGGGTTTCCGCGCTCAGAGTGGTTCCGCTGCAGCCTTCAATATCTGCACTGATAAATAGCTTCATTTTCCCTCCCGTTCAGGCAGAGTATCATCTGTCTGATTGTACAGACCACAGGGGCTATTGTTCAATAGCCCCTGTTTGTGTTTTCTTATTCGTATGAGTCCTGCCCATCTGTTTATTGGCACGAGCCATCATTTGTTCTTCGACATGGGGCAACCGGCTCATAAAAAGTTATACCCCTTCCGGCTGTTTCAATCAAGATGTTTTCTGAAAAAAATCAGCCGTACAGATGACAGTATACCTCATGTCCTTCTTCCAGAATGGTTTTCTTCGGAACTTTCTCCTTACAGATTCCCATACACTTCGGACAGCGGGTGTGGAATTTGCAGCCGCTGGGCGGATTCAATGCAGAAGGAATATTTCCTTCCAGAATAATCCGTTCCTTTTTTGCCCTGGGATCCGGAATCGGTACTGCGGAAAGCAGTGCCCGGGTGTACGGATGACAGGGATTGTCATACAGCTTTCTCTTTTCACCAATTTCCACAAAGTTGCCCAGATACATGACACCCACACGGTCACTGATGTGTTCCACAACACTCAGGTCATGGGCAACAAAGATATAAGTCAGATCCAGTTCCTTCTTCAGTTCATTCATCAGGTTCAGCACCTGAGACTGGATGGATACGTCCAGTGCTGACACTGGTTCATCGGCAATGATCAGCTCCGGTTCCACAGCCAATGCCCTGGCAATGCCGATTCGCTGTCTCTGACCACCGGAGAATTCATGGGGATAACGATTGACATGATAGGCATCCAGACCTACCCGGCGCACCAGCTCCACCACCCGTTTATCAATTTCCTCTTTTTCCTTTGCCAGATTGTGGATCATCAGCGGTTCTGCCACAATATCGCGAATGGACATACGGGGATTCAGAGACGCATAGGGATCCTGAAATACCATCTGGATTCCTTTTCGGATATTACGCATCTGTGCACGGGTATATCCGGCAATCTCTTCCCCCTTAAAATATACTTTTCCTTCTGTGGGTTCGATCAGTTTGCAGATAGCTTTGCCCAGTGTGGATTTACCACAGCCGGATTCTCCTACAATACCAAAGACTTCCCCTTTTTTTATTTCAAAACTGACATCATCCACCGCTTTTACATATCCGACTTTTCCAAACATGCCATTGTGTGTTTTGTAATATACCTTCAGGTTTTCCACCTTTAAAATGGCATCGTTTCCGGATGCGGTATCGGCTTTCAATGTCTCTTCTTTTAAGATTTCATCTGCCATAACCATCAACCCCTTTCCTCGGACTGGCAGCGCCAGCATTTGCTCAGATGACCGTTGCCAAGATCAAAGAAACCAGGTTCTTCTTCCTGACATTTTTCGGAAGCATACTTACAGCGGGGAGCAAACTTACAGCCCATCGGCATATATTTCGGATTGGGTACATTTCCGGGAATGGAATCCAGTTCATCCACCTGTACTCCCATTTTGGGAATGGATGCCAGCAGACCTTCCGTATAAGGATGGCTGGTTTTTTCAAACAGGTCATAAACATTGGCCTTTTCCACCACACGGCCGCAGTACATAACAACCACTTCATCACATACCTCTGCCACAACACCCAGATCATGGGTAATAAAAATAATGGAAGTACCGATATCTTTCTTCAGCTGGTTCATCAGATCCAGAATCTGTGCCTGAATGGTCACATCCAATGCCGTAGTCGGTTCATCTGCAATCAGAATCTTCGGATTACATACCAGTGCCATGGCAATCATAACTCGCTGTCTCTGACCGCCGGACAACTGGAAGGGATATTCATTCACCATCTTTTCCGCACGGGGAAGACCGGTTTTTTTCAATATATCAATGCAAAGTTTCTTTGCTTCTTCTTTTGAAACCTTCTGGTGCAGCAGAATATTTTCCATAATCTGCTTTCCGATGGTCATAACCGGGTTCAGACTGGTCATGGGTTCCTGGAATACCATGGAAATATCCCGGCCCCGCAGCTGTCTTCTCTCTTCATCCGAGAGTTTCAGAATATCCTGTCCGTCCAGAATAATCTCACCTTCCACAACTTTTCCTGTGGTTCCCATCAGAAGTCCCATCAGGGAAAGGGCGGTTACACTTTTTCCGCTGCCGGATTCTCCTACAATCCCCAGGGTTGCTCCTCGTTCCAGTTCAATATCCACACCATCCACGGATTTCACCACACCGCCGTCTGTAAAGAAATAGGTATGCATATTTTTGATTTCCAGAATATTATCTCTCATATTGATACCTCTCTCTATTAATCGGATAACTTGGGATCCAGTGCATCCCGAAGACCATCACCCAGCAGGTTAAAAGCCAGTACCGTCAGGAAAATGGCAATACCGGGAAACAGGGTAATATGCCAGCTGGTCATCATATAGTTACGGCCATTACTTAATAACAGACCCCATTCCGGTGTGGGCGGCTGTGCACCCAGACCAAGGAAACTCAGTGATGAAGCGGTCAGAATGGAGTTACCGATGGACATGGTGTACTGTACGATGATGTTGGGAATTGCACCCGGCAGAATATGCCGGAACAGAATTCTGGCATCATTGGCCCCCAGGTTATGGGCTGCCTGTACAAAGACGCTTCCTTTCAAAGCCAGTGTGGTGCTTCGTACCAGACGGGCAAAGGTGGGAATGG
Source organism: Lachnospiraceae bacterium (assembly GCA_051879215.1). Taxonomy (GTDB): domain Bacteria; phylum Bacillota; class Clostridia; order Lachnospirales; family Lachnospiraceae; genus TWA4. The sequence goes on along the minus strand of JBJELP010000007.1, from coordinate 50,989 downwards.
AGAATACTGCAACCGCAATGATTACATTATAAAGGCCGCTTCCAAGAATCGCCACAATGGCAATTGCCAGAATAATGCCGGGAAACGCCAGCAGCACATCACAGATTCGCATGATCATGGAATCCAGGATACCGCCGTAATAGCCGGCCAGAAGACCCAGAACGGTACCGGTAACAGCTCCGATGGTAACTGATAACAGACCCACACTCAAAGAAATACGGGTACCACAGAGAATACGTGAAAACAGGTCTCTGCCGAATTCATCGGTACCAAACCAATGGGCAGCAGACGGTCCCTTCATAATTGCAGAATAATCATATTCATTGATTCCATAGGGGACAATCTGATAACTGATTATCGCAATCACCACCAGAAACAGGATAAAAAACAGTGCAACCACTGCATTTTTCTGACGTTTGAACTTGCGGACAAACTCTTTAAACGGTGTTTTTATATCATTTGCTTCTGCCTTATTGGCTTCCGCATTTTTATTTTCAAATGCCATGATTTTCCTCCTCTCCTAACCTAACTGAATTTCCGGATTCAGAACTGCGTATAAAAGATCCACCAGAAGATTGATTACAATAAAATGGAGCGAGAAAATCAGAATCAGAGACTGAATTGCCGGGTAATCACGGTAATTCACCGACTCAATCAGCAGACTGCCCAGACCGGGAAATGCAAATACGCTTTCTGTTACTACGGAACCACCCAGAAGGAAACCAAACTGGAGACCGATTACCGTAACAACGGAAATCATGGAATTGCGGAACGCATGACCCCATACGACCACCTTTTCCTTCAGACCTTTCGCTCTTGCTGTTCTGATATAATCTTCTTTTAATACTTCAATCAGAGAGGAACGGGTAAAACGTGCCACAACCGCTGCCACACTGGTACCCAGAGTAAATGCCGGCAGAACCAGACTCTTAAAGCCCTCTGCACCTGTGGTAGGAAACCATTTTAAATTAACGGAAAAAACGATAATCAGCATAAAGCCGATCCAGAATGTGGGCATGGAAATACCCGAAACTGCCAGCGTCATACCCGTGTAGTCCTGCCATTTCGACCTGTTTTTACCGGACCAGACACCCAGCAGAATTCCGGCAACGGAACTCCAGGCCAGGGCCAGAATCGTCAGCCGCACCGTATTCATATATCGATTGGAAATTTCCTGCAGCACAGGTCTCTTTGTACGGAGAGATGTTCCCAGATCCCCTTTAAATAAACCGGAAACGTATTTCACATACTGGACAGGCAAAGGCTGGTTCAAGCCCAGGGTTTCACGTACAATTTCCACATCTTCCTGTGTAGCCTGTTCACCTGCCACCAGACGGGCAGGATCACCGGGAATCATTCGTACAAAAAGAAATACAAAGGTTACTACAAGGATCAATGTGGGAATCACTCCGATAATTCGTTTTACAACATATCTGAACATATTATCACCTTTCATTGACCGCGGATGTCCGGTGGACAATCCGGATGCAAAAAGGCTGTACCGATTTTGACCAGTCCCGATACAGCCTCGTATTTACTTATTCAATTACAACAGATCCGATCTGATTATTTTGCCATTCTTGCGTTTCTGATCCACAGACCGTTGTCCGGAGTATTACCAATGTTGATAATATTCTTTGCATTTGCCCATGTGTTCATATCAGATGCCAGACAAACCAGAGGAGATTCCTCCCAGATGATATCCTGTGCTTTTTCATAAGCAGCTTTTCTTGCTTCCACATCAGCAGTATTCAGACCGTCTTTCAGCAGCTGATCCACTTCTTCATTTTCGTAGTAGCAGATATTGTAGCTCATGGGAGGTTCGGACTCGATGGCCAGCAGAGGACGGATACCCCAGTCTGCATCACCTGTGGAAGGTGACCAGCCGATTACATACATCTCCACTTCTGCTTCTGCACCGGAAGGATAGTTGCCCTGTACTTTTTCATTGACAATTGCACTTTCCATGCCGTTTAACTCAACCTTGATGCCAACCTGTTCCAGCTGCTGCTTGATGAATTCGCACTGTTTGGTATTGGCTGTCGTGTTGGAGAACATGATGGATGTGGTAAAGCCATCGGGATAACCTGCATCTGCCAGCAGTTCCTTTGCCTTTTCAATATCATAAGGATAAGGATCATTTGCTTTATAGAACTGAACTGCAGATCCGATAACAGACTTTGCAGGTGTTGCATATCCGTTCTTTACTACTGCGCAGTAAGCATCTTTGTTGATCGCATAATTGATGGCCTGACGTACTCTTACATCATTGAAAGGAGCCTTCTGGTTATTCATCATCAGATAACGAACTACGATACCTTCTTCTGCACCGACAACCACATTGCTGTCACCCTTTAATGCATCAATGTTTTCAGCAGGAACGGGCCAGATCATCTGTGCATCACCGGACTGGATCATGGCTACTCTGGTAGCAGATTCGGTAACAGGCTTAAAGGTTACGCTCTTGAAACCGGCATCGGATTCTGCCAGACCGGCTTCATATCCCCACCAGTCTTTCTTTAATTCCACCTTCAGGTATTCACCGGGTACCCATTCGGTAAATGTATACTGACCGGTACCGCAAGCTTCTTCTGCACAGGCTTCGCTGCCCTTTGCAATCAGAGTCGGGCTTACACAAACGGTGGCAGGATGTGCAAGGTTGTTGATAAATGCACCGAAAGGATTGTTCAGAGTTACTTTGATGGTATACTCATCCACTACTTCACAGCTCTTCAGTGTGTTGCAGAGGAATGTGGTTCTCTTCAGACCCAGATCCTTGTCTGCCCATCTGTCAAAGTTAGCCTTTGCAGCGTCTGCGTTCCAGGGAGTGCCGTCTGAGAAGCTTACACCCTGTCTCAGTTTGAAGACATATTCCGTTGCATCATCGTTTGCTTCATAGTCTGTAGCCAGCATGGGAACAATATTCATATCCTTGTCAAAGCCAAACAGACCGTCATACAGCATACGCTGTACGTCACCGGAAAGGGTGTCACTGGTATCCAGAGGATCCAGAGTGGTAAAATCAACATTAACGGCTGCCACGATATCTGCATCCTGTGATACGGATTCGCCTGCAGGAATTTCGGTTACAGCACCTGTATTCTCAGGAGCTGAATCGGTTTCTTTTTTGTCGCCGGATGTACTGCCGCCGCCGCATGCAGCCAGGGAAAATACCATAGCTGATGCCAGCATAAGAGCAAGAATTCTCTTTTTCATATCTTTCCTCCTTTAAATTCATATCAGCCCGACCTGGTCAATGGGTACAGGGCTGAGTTAAAAGCAACATCTTTCCAGCCGATTTTCATCGGTCCTGTCGATACTTTATCTCGTTTGTACTTTGCTTTGATAAAGTTTAACACAATTAAAGGAAATCGTCAATTTTTTTTCAATATGCCATCTTATCTTTTATCAATCAAATAAAGTCAAAATTCAAATCGACACTTGCAGCGATTCAGCGCCGTCTTCGGTTTGCAAAGCAATCTTTTTCCTGTCCGGGCCGGCATGTATCAGGAAATGCGGTTGAAAAAACCATACCGCTGAACTATAATATCATACAGGCATGTACAAAACAATCCGATGCCGTATATTTCCAAATAACAAAAGAGTAAGGAGTAATATGATGAAACCCGTTATCGGTGTCATGGCCCATTTAAAAACAGATATGGGTCCGCTGGGTCATTCCCACACAGGCAATACGTACATTGAATCCATTAACAAAGTCGGAGGAATCCCTGTTATGATTCCCACCATGCTGAACGGTGAAGAGGATATGGATCAGCTGATTGATCAGCTGGATGGTTTTCTTTTTACCGGCGGTATGGATGTCTGTCCCTCTTTTTACGGGGCAGAGTCCCACCATCTGCTGAGAAAATCCGATTCCAGACTGGATAAACTGCAGATTCCCTTTGCACAGAAGGTAATTGCTGCCAGAAAACCGGTTCTCGGCATCTGCCGGGGGCATCAGGTTCTCAATGTAGCCTGCGGCGGTACCCTGTACCAGGATCTTTCTGAAATAGAAGGAGTACGGCTGAAGCATTTTCAGGATGCCGGGTATGGTGATATTGCTCATAAGGTTACCATTGAACCGGATACCATTCTTTCCAGATTATATGAAGACAGGCAGATCTGGGTCAACAGCTTTCACCATCAGGCTGTGAAAGACTTCGGTAAAAAGATCCGGCTTGCAGCCACATCCAGTGATGGGGTCGTGGAAGCCATTGAAATTGAGGATTATCCCTTTGGCCTTGGACTTCAGTGGCATCCGGAATCCATGTTCGGTGTGGGCGTTGAATCCATGCGTCCCATTTTTGAAGCATTTGTAAATGCATGCCGCTGAAAGGAGAAGTTATTTTCATGAACAGAAAAACAAATGGCAGTCTGATTCCCCGTATCGGAATCTGTGCCATCATCATCTTTTTGATGTATTACTTCGAATTGCCGCCCATTAACCTGCGCAGCCAGAGCTTCTGGAGTTTTCTGCTGCAGTCTATTCTCGTCCTCCTTGTGGTGAACGGATTAAATGTCATCCGTGAAATCATTACCCAGAGCCGTGCAGAACAGACCATCGCTTTCCACTTCAGGGATCTGAAGCAGCTGAGCAAACCCTTTTTCCTCGGTGCCATCGCTGTGATTCTGATTTTTCTTCTGGAGATCAGCGGTTCTGTCATCGGTCATCCGTTTTTCCACTCCGGATCCTATGCAAATCTGATTAACATTGAAGAAGGCGATTTCTCTGCTGATGTTGCGGAGCTTTCCATGAACCAGATTCCCGTTGTGGATAAGGATACTGCCCAGAGACTGGGCAATCGGAAACTGGGTGAAATGTCCGATCTGGTTTCCCAGTTTGAAATCATGGATCTGTATACCCAGATCAACTATCAGGGTACTCCCTACCGTGTCACCCCCCTGCAGTACGGTGATACCATCAAGTGGTTTACAAACCGCAAACAGGGACTTCCCGCATACGTCATGGTAAATATGGTAAAACAGGAAGCCACCTTAAAACGTCTGGATGAAGGAATGAAATACTCCACCAGTGAATATTTCTTCCGCAATATTTACCGTCATCTGCGTTTTTCTCATCCCACACTGATTTTTGATTTCGCCGATCTTTCCTTCGAAATCGATGAAGCAGGAACACCTTACTGGGTTGCACCTGTCATCAATTACCGCATCGGAATCTGGAGCGGTAAGGATGTATCCGGTGTGGTCCTGGTCAATGCCATTACCGGTGAAGATGCCTATTACAAACTGGAGGACATTCCCACATGGGTTGATCAGGTCTTCATTTCCAGTCTGATCATGAATCAGCTGGATTACAACGGGATGTATCAGAATGGTTTCATTAACTCCATTTTCGGTCAGAAAGGTGTGAAACAGACCACCCAGGGATATAACTATATTGCCATCGGTGATGATGTGTATCTTTATACCGGTATGACCTCTGTTACCAGTGATGAATCCAATACCGGTTTCATGCTGGTCAACCTTCGTACCAAGGATGCCCGCTATTATGCAGTGCCCGGTGCCACCGAATACTCTGCCATGGGTTCCGCCGAAGGTCAGGTACAGCAGATGAAATACAATGCCACCTTCCCGCTTCTGCTGAATATTTCCGACAGACCCACCTACTTCCTTTCTCTGAAGGATGCAGCCGGTCTGGTGAAAATGTATGCATTTGTTGATGTGGAACAGTATCAGGTGGTGGGAACCGGAACCAATGTCCGGCTGGCCATGGAAAACTACGCCACTGCCCTTGGCATTGAAAACGGTACACTGGATCCGAACAGCAATTCCGGAAACGGAGAAAACGCCGGAAACAATCAGACAGGTACGGAAACCGAGACACCTCTGACACCGGAAGCATCCATTTCCGGAACCATATCCGCAGTTTCCTCTGCAGTTGTAGGAGGCAACACCCGTTATTACTTCCTGCTGGACTCCGGAAGTGAAATCTATACTGCATCCATTTCACTGGATCCTTATCTCCCCTTCCTGAAGGCAGGAGACACCGTAACCTTCGACTATGCTGTAACCGGCAGCACACGGACCATCTGCAGCTTAGAGCATCAGTAAGCTCTCACGTCATTTTCAAATCGACGCTTACGGAGATTTGGCGCCGGATTCGGTTTCGAAGCAAATATTTTCCAATTCGAATCCGTGCGCAGTCTACACAGCACTAATACAAAGAAGATGCTGCATTTAATGGTTTCAAGCGGTGCAAAGGCGATTGAAATTCGTCCTTGCACCGTCATTTTTTATGCACACTTTTCTTTTGCAATCTTCACATTTGTATACGTTTTTTGCAAACGAGCACAAAAGCCAGCACTGATATATCCACCAAAAGGGGCATTTGCCTGAGTCTTTAGAATATCTTAGCGAAAGGTCCTGCACCTGTGGTGGATATACTGGCTGGCTTGAAGTGCGAAAAAAAAGCCGCCGCACAAACGTGCGACAGCCCCTTCTGATCATCTATATCAATTGCTGTCCGGGTTCCGGGCAGCAGCCGGTTTTGTTCAATCTATGATAAAATCCTGAAGATGTTTCCACTCTCTGCAGATCCTGCTGCAGAATCATTCACAATCGTATCTGATTCCGTATTGATCGAAATCAGTAATATATCTATATCCTGATTCAGGTTCCTGACAATTAAGCTGAAAATGCCAGAATGCATTCAGGGATTTCCACATCCTGATTCAGTGCTTTGATTTCAAGCGGTTTTGTCAGATCCATGCTGAGAATCCCCAGAACAGAGGTGGCGTTTACGCTGTAATGGCCGCAGCTTAATTCGAACTGATTTCCACATTTTGAGATTTCAGTAACAAACTGTTTCACTTTTTCCAGTGAATTTAAATGGATTGTACAAGTGTTCATAGTACGATTCTCCTTTAACAGAAAATTTATGATAAATAGAACAATTTGTATCGTGATCTATAATAAACATCCAGAAGCAATGTTCTCTGCTGCGTTCAACTCCCGCATCTTGCAAATCTATACAGAAATCCCGTTGCTTCATTGGATTGTATGACAGATTATAAGTTGAAAACTGATAAAAATCAATCGTCATGCTGAATGAAATATGTTGAGAATAAGAATATTTTCCATCAAAAAAAGAAGCGTTATATATAACTAATTTTCATTTTTACGAAAAAGTGCACAAAAAACGTCCGGGTTATTCGTGTTGTTTACACAACACGAATTTTTCGGACGTTTTACAGGATTCTTTCTGAAGCCTCCGTCGGCTTTACATAACTCGGAATCTGATACAATTTTCCGTGATTATTTTGTACTCAGAACCTCATTCAGTATCTGATTCACCATCTGGGGATTTGCTTTTCCTTTCATGGCTTTCATGGTCTGACCCACCAGGAAGCCGATGGCTTTCTTCTTGCCCGCTTTAAAATCTTCCACAGATTTGGGATTAGCTTCCACAATCTTTTCGATTTCTGCCCGCAGGGCACCTTCATCATTGACGGATTTCAATCCATGTTCTTCCACATATGCGTCAGGATCAATATCGTCATCGAATATTTTTTCAAATACTTCTCTGGCAACGGTACTGTTGATGGTTCCTGCATCTGCCAGTTCGATCAGTTTGGCAAAATGTTCCGGTGAAAAATGAATCTGTTCCGGTTCCATCCCTTTTTCTTTCAGAAGACGCATGGTTTCCACCATAAGCCAGTTGGATACTTTCTTCGGTTTTCCACAGATTTCAGCGGTTTTCTCAAAGATATCCGCCAGTTTTCGGGTGGATGTGATGATTTCGGCATCGTATTCCGGCAATTCAAACTGCTCCATATACCGTGCCATCTTTTCCTCCCGGAATTCCGGCTGTCTCTGACGGATAGTTTCCAGCAGCTCTTCGCTGACCACAATGGGAACCAGGTCCGGATCCGGGAAATAGCGGTAATCCTGGGCATCTTCTTTAGAACGCATGGCATAGGAACTTTCCTTTGTGTCATCCCATCGTCTGGTTTCCTGTACCACCTGTTTTCCCGCTTCGATCAGACTGATCTGACGGTCTTTTTCCCCTTCAATGGCCCTTGCAATGGCTTTAAAGGAATTCAGGTTCTTCATTTCCGTTCTGGTTCCGAATTTCTCTGCACCTACTTCCCGCACAGACAGGTTCACATCCGCACGCATGGAACCTTCCTGCAGTTTACAGTCAGATGCACCCAGATACTGAATGGTGGTTTTCAGCTTATCCAGATAAGCGATAACTTCTTCTGCGGAACGCATGTCCGGTTCCGATACAATTTCAATCAGAGGAACACCGGAACGGTTAAAATCCACCAAAGTGGAATCGGTCCACTCGTCATGAATCAGTTTGCCGGCATCTTCTTCCATATGGATTTCATGGATACCGATTTTCTTTTTTCCGTTTGCTGTCTCAATTTCCACAAATCCATCATGACAGATGGGAAGATACAGCTGAGAAATCTGGTAGTTCTGCGGGTTGTCCGGATAAAAGTAATTTTTTCTGTCAAATTTGGAATAGCGGTTAATCTGACAATTGGTAGCCAGCCCCACCGCAATGGCATGTTCCAGTACTTTCTTATTCAGTACCGGCAGGGAGCCGGGCATACCCGTGCATACCGGACAGGTATGGGTATTGGGTTCTCCGCCGAATTCCGTACTGCATCCGCAGAAAATTTTTGTTTTTGTTGCCAGTTCCACATGTACTTCCAGACCGATCACGGTTTCATACTGTTTGCTCATCTTACCGGATACCTCCCTTCGCCAGATCACAGTGCAGATATTCTCCGGACTGCTCAAATGCAAACGCAGCGCGGATAATTGTGTTTTCCCGGAAACAGTCTCCGATCAGCTGTGCACCGATGGGGAGTCCATTGCGGTCCATGCCGCAGGGCACGGTAATTCCCGGAAGACCGGCCAGGTTAACGGAAATGGTATAAATATCACTGAGATACATCTGAATGGGATCACTGAGGCTTTCTCCCATTTTCGGTGCTGTCGTGGGAGCTGCCGGTGCCAGAATCACATCGTATTTTGCAAATGCCTTGTCGTATTCCTGTTTGATCATGGCTTTGGTACGCAATGCCTTCAGATAATATGCATCATAATATCCGGAGCTCAGTACAAAAGATCCCAACATAATACGGCGCTTTACTTCAGGACCAAATCCTTCGGAACGTGTCTTTTTATACATATTGTGAAGATCCGTAAAATCCTCGGTACGATAGCCGTATTTGATTCCGTCAAATCGGGACAGATTGGAGCTTGCTTCCGCACAGGCAATGACATAATATGCCGGAATGGCATAATCCGTAACCAGTTTAAAATCGAACAGTTCCACCTCTGCACCCTTGGATTTTAATACTTCTGCCACATGGAGCACTGCCTTTTTCACGTCTTCATTCAGGCCTGCACCAAAGAAATCGGAAGGAATACCGATTTTCAGTCCCTTCACATCATCCACCAGAGCGGATGTAAAATCATAGGATTCTCTTCTGACACTGGTACTGTCTTTGGGATCATGGGAAGAAATGGCATCCAGGATCACGGCACAATCTGTCACATCCTTTGCAATGGGACCAATCTGATCCAGAGAAGAACCATAGGCAATCAGACCATAACGGGATACGGTACCATATGTGGGTTTGATACCGGTGACGCCGCAGAAGGAACTGGGCTGTCGGATAGAACCGCCTGTGTCAGATCCCAGCGCAAAGGATACTTCCTCCGCTGCCACCGCCGCACAGGAGCCGCCGGAGGAACCGCCCGGCACATGTTCTGTATTCCAGGGGTTTGCCGTCTCTCCAAATGCGGAAGTTTCTGTGGTGGAACCCATGGCAAACTCATCCATGTTGGCTTTTCCGGTCATAATCGCACCGGCTTTTTCCAGATTCAATACTGCTTCCGCCGTATAGGTGGGTCTGAAATTTCCCAGAATACGGGAACTGCAGGTGGTAAGCACCCCTTTTGTGCACATATTGTCCTTAATTGCCATGGGTACGCCTGCAAGGGGACCGATCAGCTTTCCCGACTGAATATCATTCTGTATCAACTCTGCTTTTTTCAGCGCATTTTCCTCATCCAGATTTACAAATGCGTGAATCTTACCTTCAAGAACCTTTGTCCGTTCCAGCGATTCTTTCACTGCCTCCACAGCAGACACTTCACCGGACTGTATCTTTTGTCCCAGCTGTACAGCTGTCAATTCCATTAAACTCATATCTGCTGCCTCCTAATCAAATGTTCTCGGTACGGTAAATGCTCCATCCTGTTCCGACGGTGCATTGGCCAGAATGTTTTCACGGTCATCCTGATTGGTGACCACATCTTCACGGAATACATTCTGAACTGAAAAAACATGGGACATGGGTTCCACCCCGGATGTATCCAGTTCGTTCAGTTTATCGATATAATTCAGCATATCTTCCATATCCTTTTTGGCCCGTTCTTTTTCTTCCGGGGATAACTCCAGTTTGGACAGAATGCCGACATACTCGATGGTTTCATCTGAAATTACATTTGCCATAGTCTTTCCCTCCTCTTAAACAAAAACCCCGGGGGCGCACAAAACACACCCTCGGGGCAATCATCTTCGATCAGCCTGATTTTCCATATTTAATTTTGGGATTTCTCACCGATCAGGCTTTTTCCACTTCGATGATAGATGATTTTTTCATGGGAATTCTGCAGTTTTTGTTGCTGCCGAATTCAACGATAACCATATCTTCTTCGATGCCGATAACAACACCGTAAAATCCTGCTGTAGTACATACACTATCGCCAGCCTCCAGACTTGCCATCAAAGCTTCATGTCTCTTCTGCTCCTTCTTCTGGGGACGGATGCTGATAAAATACATAATAGCGAACAGAGCAACAATATATACAATCCAAATCCATGCTTCCATATTCTTACCTCCCTTCCTGCAAAATCAGGATTACTGTCCCTGTGTAAGCTGGTATAAAGCTTCTTCTTTAAATGAAGCATATCGGTCTTCTTCAATGGCCAGACGAATATCCTCCATTAAATGATTATAATAATACAAATTGTGTAAAACTGCAAGACGCATTCCCAACATTTCTTTTGCTTTCAGCAAATGTCGGATATATGCCCTGCTGTAACGGGTACATGCCGGGCATCCGCAGCCCTCTTCAATGGGTCTGGGATCCGTTTCATACTTTGCATTAAACAGATTCAGCTTGCCATGTTTCGTATACACATGACCGTGTCTTCCGTTTCGGCTGGGATATACACAGTCAAAGAAATCCACACCTCTGTCAACTGCTTCCAGAATATTGGCCGGTGTGCCGACCCCCATCAGATAGGTGGGTTTGTTTTCCGGCAGATACGGTACGGTACAGTCCAGAATATGGTACATTTCCTCATGGGATTCCCCCACTGCCAGACCGCCTATTGCATATCCATCCAGATCCATCTCGGAAATCTCCTGCGCATGGCGGATACGAATATCATCATAGGTACTTCCCTGATTGATACCGAACAGAAGCTGATTGGGATTGATGGTATCCGGAAGACTGTTCAGTCTTGCCATCTCTGCTTTGCAGCGGGCAAGCCATCTGGTGGTACGGTCCACGGATTTCTCTGTGTATTCTCTTGTGGAAGGATTGGGCACGCATTCATCAAAGGCCATGGCAATGGTGGATGCCAGATTGGACTGAATCTGCATGCTTTCTTCCGGACCCATGAAGATCTTGGCGCCATCCACATGGGAATGGAAATGAACTCCTTCTTCTTTGATCTTGCGCAGACCTGCCAGAGAAAATACCTGGAATCCACCGGAGTCGGTAAGAACCGGTTTATCCCATACCATAAACTTATGGATACCGCCCATCTGCTTTACAACCTTGTCACCGGGTCTGACATGCAGATGGTAGGTATTGGACAGCTCCACCTGTGTGCCGATCCGTTCCAGATCTTCTGTGGAAACTGCACCTTTAATGGCAGCTGCAGTTCCCACATTCATAAACACAGGGGTCTGGATGGTTCCATGCACGGTCTGAAACTCTGCCCGTTTGGCACGTCCGCATTTATTCATAATCTTATACATAAATGATTTCCCTTTTCCGGATTTCCGGGTAACTACTACTTCTCTTTCTGTGCAGACTTCATGGTATGCCAGAAGTTACCTGCCAGGAATACAGATGAGAAGGTACCTGCAATAACACCCATCAGCAGAGGCAGTGCAAATTCACGAATGGAAGCCACACCAAAGATCAGCAGTACCAGCACCATGATACCGGTGGTAATGGATGTACTCATACATCTGGACAGTACCTGTGACATACTGCGGTTGATCACGTCGGAGATCTCTTCCTTACGTGCCTTATTCTTCATATTTTCACGGATACGGTCAAATACAACGATGGTGTCGTTGACAGAGTAACCGACTACCGTCAGCATACATGCAATGAATGTATTGCCTACGGTCCAGCGGAACACTGCATAGCAGGTCAGCGTTACCAGTACGTCGTGGATCAGAGCAAGGATGGTACTGCCTGCAATACGAAGATCCTTGAAACGGAACCAGATGTACAGAAGCATCAGAACCGTTGCCAGCAGAACGGCAGAAATTGCATCCTGTTTCATTTCCTTGCTGACCACAGCGGAAATACTTTCTTCTTTGATTGCCTCTTTATCAATGCTGTATGTTTCAATCAGTTTATCTTCCAGAGTCTGACGTTCCTCGGTGTTCAGTGTTCTGGTTTTGAAAATAACTTCATTGGAACCGGTTACGGTCTGAACCTGAATGTCATTGTCTCCGGTTACTTCGGAAATCATCGGAACCACATCTTTGTTCAGCGTATCCATATCCATATTTTCATTGAATTTTACAGAAGTGGAAGTACCGCCCAGGAATTCCAGACTGTAATTCAGAATATTGCCGCCTTTTACCGGTCCATGGAATACCATGGAACCAAAGCCCAGCAGAATAATCACTGCTGCAATGGCAAATACCGGCTTTTTCAGCCCGATAAAATTGATATTGGAAGGAACACGGATGGCCGCTTTCTTTCCATAGAATTTTGCATCCTTCACACCGATTTCATAGAAACCGGTCAGAATAAATCTGGTGACAACCAGTGCTGTAAACATGGATAACACAGTACCCAGGGCAAGAGTGGTGGCAAAACCTTTTACGGTACCGCTGCCCATCAGATACAGAACCAGTGCAGCGATCAGTGTGGTAACATTACCATCCAGAATAGCGGAAAGGGCTTTGTTAAAGCCTTCTTTTCTGGCAATCCGTACAGACTTGCCTGCTGCCAGTTCTTCACGCATACGGGAGAAGATAATAACATTGGCATCCACCGCCATACCGATGGTCAGTACGATACCGGCAATACCCGGCAGAGTCAGTGTAATCTTAAATGCACTTAACAGACATACCATCAATGCCAGATAAATCATCAGGGCAATGGATGCTGCCAGACCGGGAACCAGATAGACAACAATCATGAAGATCATAACCAGCACAAGACCCACTGCACCGGCTTTCAGACCGGATTCAATGGCATCGGAACCCAGCTTTGCACCCACCACATTGGAACGGATTTCATTCAATTCCAGTTTCAGGGAACCGATACGGATGGTGGAAGCCAGCTTTTCTGCCTCTTCATAATCCTTCTGGCCTTCAATATAACATTTGCCGCCGGTAATGGCTTCCTTTACACTCGGAGCGCTTACAATCTCCCCATCATACTCGATAGAAATAGTTTTGCCCACATTGGCTTCTGTCAGTTCTGCAAATTTCTTTGCCGCATCATCATTGAACACCAGATTAACAACATAATCCTTGCTGCCGTTTCCCTTTAAATCAACGATACCGGCATCGGCTCCTGCCACATCGGCACCGGTCAGAACCACATTGCCGTCGGGATCCAGGAAATTCAGAGAACCGGGTTTACCCAGATCTTCCAGAATTTCATTGGCATCTGTTACATCGGGAATATCCACGTTGATACGATTGGTACCCTCCTGATAAACCTCAGCTTCGTTGCTGTAGGTCTGTGCTCTCAGCTGCAGCTTGTAAATGGTGTCTGCCATATCGGTAGCTGAGGGATTTTCATCCACCGTCTGGTAAGTAATACTTACACCGCCGGCCAGGTCAAGTCCAAGTTTAATATCGGAAGCGCTGCCGGACTGTTCAAAACCAAGTCCAACCACTGCCACATATACCAGAAAGGCAAGTGCCAGCGCTGCGGTAAGCAGACGCAGGAACCCTTTGGACGCACCTGTATTCTTCTTTCCGTTTTTGCTCATTTTCTGTTCCTCTTTTCTTACTCTTCGTCTGCCAGTGCAGCCTGAATCATAATGGCACATTCAATACGCTTCTTCTGCATCTCACATCCGATTTCATATGCCTCGGTAATCTTTCCATGGAACTGATATGCATTGGCTGCACAGCCGCCGCTGCAGTAAAATCTGGCAAAACAGTCCCTGCACTTGTCCTTGGCATATACATTGCACTGTTTAAATTCTTTCTGAACTTCTGTATTGGTGATTCCTTCATCCACATTGCCAAGTAAAAACTCCGGCAGACCCACAAACTGATGGCAGGGATAAAACTCGCCGGTCGGTGTTACGGCCAGATATTCGGTGCCGGCACCGCAGCCGGAAAGTCTTTTGGCCACACAGGGACCCTGATTCAGGTCGATCATAAAATGGAAGAAGGTAAAACCTTTACCTGCTTTCTTTCTGCGGATAAATTCCTGTGCCAGATGGTCATACTCTGCAAGAATCTGCGGAATATCCTCTTCACGAATGGAATAATCCGCTTCAGGAGGTGCAACCACCGGCTCAATGGACATCTTTTCAAATCCAAGATCTGCATATTCCAGCAGATCCTTTGAAAAATCAAGATTATTTCTTGTGAATGTTCCTCTTACAAAATAATCCTTATCTCCGCGTTTATTTACAAAATTCTGGAATTTCGGAACAATAATATCATAGCTGCCTGCTCCTTTGGGGAAAGGACGCATCTTATCATTGACTTCCTTTCTTCCGTCCAGACTCAGGACAACATTAGACATTTCCTTATTACAGAATTCGATCACATCATCATTGAGCAGTACACCGTTGGTGGTCAGCGTAAAGCGGAACTTTTTGTTATATTCCGCTTCTTTGCTTCTGCCGTAAGCAACCAGCTCCTTCACAACCTTCCAGTTCAGGAGCGGCTCGCCTCCAAAGAAATCCACTTCCAGATTTCTGCGGCTTCCGGAATTCTGCAGCAGATAATCCAGAGCCTTTTTTCCAACCTCAAAGCTCATCAGACCACGATCACCATGATATTCACCTTCACCTGCGAAACAGTAACGGCAGGCCAGATTGCAGTCATGGGCAACATGGAGGCAGAGTGCCTTCACGATCGTTGTACGATTCTTCACATCGATCACGTAGTCTTTATATATATCTTCTGCATACAGAAGGCCCTGCTCCTTCAATTCATCGATTTCCTGAAGAACCTCTGAAAGTTCATCGACGGATGTATCCGGATATGTCTTCTGCAGAGATGTCAGTACCTCTTCCCGATCATGGTTTTCGTAAAGACCGATGGCATCATAGGTAATGTCATCCACCACATGTACAGAACCGCTGCATACATCCAGCACAATATTATATCCATTATTTTTATACTGATGAATCATACTAGTACACAACTGTAAAACAGTTACATTCCCTTTCTATACCTGGTTTAAATGAATACAAAAGTTGCAGGGACACCCGTTGTCTCAGGTGTCCCTGCGATTTACGTAACAGTCGAGAAGTTCAATTATAAATTATAAATAAACACTTCTCCGATCTGTCTGAAAATACTATTTATTGTTTTCGCAGCTCTGATTACCAACTGTACAAGAAGTCTTGCAAGCGGACTGGCAGGATGTCTGACATTCCTTGCATCCACCTTTTTTCATGGTATTCTTTAAGCTGCTGCCGGTTAATGTTTTAATATGTTTCATAATTCAACCTCCTGATAATAGATGCGGTTTTTCCCACAATTAAACAAAGTATATCAAAGGCATCCGATAATGTCAATACAGATGGAGCGTGCTTACAGGCAGGAAAGTTCAGAGCCAGCCTCGAAAACACTGCGTGGTTTAATAATTGCAGTAAAGAAAAATCTTCAGATTCTCTTTTCCCGTATTCACAAACGAGAGCACATATTCTTTTTCTTCCATTTCCAGATTCAGACTGGTTGTATCATTTTCTGCCTCTATCTCCATTATTTCATTATCATATTCCAGACAGATACTGTAATCTTTATGTTCACCCACCGCACAGATAATCAGATTTTCTGCTTCCTCTCCGACAAAAGAATTACTTGCCACCATTTCGCCCGGTTTCAGCCGGTATTCCGCCGGATCATTCCATTGCAGCAGATACTGTGCTTCCGTTGATGATGAAGATTTCATCCCGGCAGAATCATTATCCTTTTTTTCTGTGACAACTTCAACCGCGTTCCCTTTCCTGTGAAAGATTTTACTGTAATCCAGTATACTTGTACACATGAGCATGGACAAAACCAGACCAATCATGGCACAGGAAACCATATGATATAACCAGTTTTGTTTATGCTCCTGATGTCCAAGCATATTCATGACTCTTTTTTCCAGATAGCCGATATCCTCCAGAAGCCGTATACCTCTATTCCTTTTTCCGGATATTTTTTCTGTTCCTGAGGAAATATTCAGTATCATGGAAAAATAGCTTTCTGCGCTGAAGGATTCCCCAAACAGATTGCAGACAGAAATATCACACAGGGATTCCTGTATTTCAATCAGTTCCTCCAGCCAGTATTCTTCAAAAGGAATAAACCAGAAAATCAAAAAAATCAGTTCCAGAAAATATCGAACCAGTAAATCACCCGTTTTGAGATGATGCAATTCATGTGCAAAAATCAGTGTCTTTTCCTCATTGGAAAACTCTTTTTCCGGTATGATGACAACCGGATGAATGATCCCCTTCAGAAATGGAATACGAACAGCCTGATTCTGAAACAGCATGGGTTCCCTTCTGAGTCCATTTTTCAGTACCACAGCTGAGAAAATATCCTGAGTAACCGGATCGGCAATTACTTCATTGAAATCATACAGCTTCCGTTCATTTTTTTTCCACTTCCATTTTCTGAAAATATGCAGGATAATACCGGACAGCCACAGGAAAGGAACTGTCGTTTTCAATATAATCTCCAAATATAATCCGGCAACTCCATGCCCCCACATAGTAAATGACTGGGTAATTTTTTCAGATTCCATTTCCCGGAACAGAGAACAGATACCGATCAGAAACATAATAAAGGAAAGTACCAGTGCTGCTGCCTGGAACAAATACAAAAACTCCAGCCATCCGGATCGTTTCAGGCGATGCAGAAAATATTTCCAGAACAAAACCGCCGATAACAATATAAGTGCTCCAATTATCCACCAGTGAATCATCAACCCCATTTTTTCAATCAGAAATACCATGTAAACCCTCTCTCAATTGATTATAAATCGTTTTTTAAAACTATTTATATAGTCTGAATATATGGAAGAAAAGGCTGCAAACAGAACAATCTGCATACAGCCTTTCTTTTTATTATCTTCTGCTATGCATTAACCTATAAGATTGCAGAGCCCAAAGCCATGCTTTTTCACGCGTGCCCTTCAGAGTATGCAAGCATGAACAGCATGACCTTTTCGCCCTGGTATCATATTATTTAAAGTATGCAACACCGGATTCAAAGATTTTCATATCCTGTTCTCCGTAGATATTGATGGCTACGGATTTGCCCTTACGCTCTACATGAGCCATCTTGCCAAGGATACGTCCATCAGGGCTGGTGATACCTTCAATTGCACAGTAAGAACCGTTGGGATTCCAGTACTCGCTGGCTGCCAGGTTGCCATCCGCATCCACGTACTGTGTTGCAATCTGGCCGTTGGCCATCAGCTTATCAATCCATTCTTTATTGGCTACGAAACGACCTTCTCCATGGGATGCTGCACTGCAGTATACGCCGCCCAGTTCAGCCTGTGCCAGCCAGGGAGATTTGTTGGTCACAACCTTGGTATAAACCATCTTGGAAACATGACGGCCGATGGTGTTGTAGGTCAGTGTCGGTGAATCCGCCTGCTGAGGAGCAATGGTACCGTAAGGAACCAGTCCCAGCTTGATCAGTGCCTGGAAACCGTTGCAGATACCAAGCATCAGACCATCACGATCCTTCAGCAGTCTTTCGACAGCTTCTTTCACCTTTTCATTTCTGAAAGCAGTTGCAAAGAACTTTGCAGATCCTTCCGGTTCATCACCGGCTGAGAATCCACCGGGGAACATGATAATCTGTGCATCATCGATGCATTTCACAAATTCATCAACAGATTCACGGATATTGGATGCTGTCATGTTCCGGAATACCCTGGTTACTACTTCCGCCCCTGCGTTTTCAAAGGCCCTGGTACTGTCGTATTCACAGTTTGTTCCGGGGAATACCGGGATAAATACCTTCGGTTTTGCAACCTTATTTCTGCAGATTACAATGTTCTTTGCATCGTATAATTCAATCTTTGCAGGTTCCAGTTCTGCACCGGAATCCGTAGGGAATACTCTTTCCAGTGTTTCTGACCATGCTTTTACTGCATCATCCATGGTAATAACAGCAGAACCGTAGCTGAATACAGGCTCAGCAATGACATTACCGATCATGGAAGCTCTGGCGGCCAGTTTCTCAACATCCTTCACAGGCACTTCACATACGATGTTGCCCCAGCCGGGTGCAAACAGTTCGGAAGCATCCAGTGTAGTATCCAGCTGAACGCCCAGACCGTTGCCAAAGGCCATCTTGGATACTGCTTCTGCAATACCCTTGCGTTCCACCACGTAAGCGGATACAATGCTGCCATTCTTAATTGCTTCGTGGATAAATGCATACTGCTCTTTGATCTGCTCGTAATCGGGCATATCATTATCATCCTTCTGAATGCGGAACAGCATCAGACAGTTTCCTGCCTTCTTTAATTCAGGAGTGATAATGGTCTTGTCACTTGCCACATCCACTGCAAAGGATACCAGCGTGGGAGGTACATCCAGTTCATTGAAAGTACCTGACATACTGTCCTTGCCGCCGATGGAAGGCAGACCGAAACCAAGCTGTGCATCATAGGAACCCAACAGAGCAGAGAAAGGAACACCCCAGCGTTTGCTGTCTTCGGTCATTCTCTTGAAGTATTCCTGGAAAGTAAAACGGATTTTAGAATAATCACCGCCGTTTGCAACAATCTTGGCTACGGATGTTACCACTGCATATGCAGCACCGTGGAAAGGACTCCAGGAAGACAGATAGGGATCAAAACCGTATGCCATCATGGTGACGGTGTCGGTTGTACCCTTCTGAACAGGCAGTTTTGCCACCATGGCCTGGGTTTCGGTCAGCTGATATTTACCGCCGTAAGGCATGAATACAGAACCTGCACCGATGGAACCGTCAAAACGCTCCACCAGACCCTTCTGTGAGCATACGTTCAGATCCTTTAAGGTATTAATCCATGCTTCTTTTACATCTGCAACGGGTTCTGCCTTGAACAGGCTGTCCTTTCTGGAAGGAATTTCAACGGTAACGTCAGTTTCCTGATGGGCACCATTGGTATCCAGGAAAGCACGGCTGATATTTACAATGGTTTTGCCTCTCCAGTTCATAACCAGACGAGGTTCCTCTGTAACAACAGCAACTTCCACTGCTTCCAGATTTTCTTCTTCTGCATATGCCAGGAACTGTGCCACATCAGAAGGATCCACAACAACTGCCATACGTTCCTGGGATTCGGAAATGGCGATTTCCGTGCCATCCAGGCCGGCATATTTCTTGGGAACCTTATCCAGGTTGATAACCAGACCATCTGCCAGTTCACCGATTGCTACCGATACACCGCCTGCACCAAAGTCGTTGCACTTCTTAATAATATAACTTACTTCTTCCCGACGGAACAGACGCTGAATCTTACGTTCTGTGGGCGGATTACCCTTCTGTACTTCAGCACCGCAGGTTTCGATGGATGCTTCTGTATGTACCTTGGAAGAACCGGTTGCACCGCCGCAGCCGTCACGTCCGGTACGTCCGCCTAAAAGGATGATAATATCACCGGGATCGGAAGTCAGACGCTGTACCGCACGTCTGGGAGCTGCACCCATAACCGCACCGATTTCCATACGTTTTGCCACATAACCGGGATGGTAAATTTCCTTCACATAACCGGTTGCAAGACCGATCTGGTTGCCGTATGAGCTGTAGCCCTGTGCAGCGGAACGAACGATCTTCTTCTGGGGAAGCTTGCCATGGAGCGTTTCTGAAACAGGAACTGTGGGATCTGCCGCACCGGTAATACGCATTGCCTGATAGACATAAGTACGACCTGACAGCGGATCACGGATAGCACCGCCCAGACAGGTAGCCGCACCACCAAAGGGTTCAATTTCAGTGGGATGGTTATGGGTTTCATTCTTAAAGTTAACCAGCCACTCCTCGGTTACGCCATCAATTTCAACCGGAACAACAATGGAACATGCATTGATTTCATCTGATTCTTCCTGATCTTCCAGTTTGCCTTCGCTCTTTAATTTCTTCATACCCATCAGAGCCAGATCCATCAGGCAGACAAATTTATCATCACGGCCTTTGTAAAGCACTTCACGGTCAGCCAGATAACGATTGTATACACCTTCAACCGCTTCTTTGTAATCCCCTTCCATAAACTTCACATTTTTCAGTTCAGTCTGGAATGTGGTATGACGGCAGTGATCGGACCAGTAGGTATCCAGAACACGGATTTCTGTCATGGAAGGATCTCTGTGTTCTTCCGTTACATAGTAATTCTGAATGTGTTTAAAATCCTTAAATGTCATGGCAAGACCAAGAGAATCATACAGTTTTTTCAGCTCCTCTTCCGGCATTGCACAGAAACCGTCAAAAATCATGACATCTGCAGGTTCTTCATAGGATACAACCAGTGTTTCGGGAATTTCCATGGCGGCTTCTCTGGAATCCACGGGATTGATGCAGTGTGCTTTGATTGCGGCAGCTTCCGCATCCGTAAGAGTTCCGCTTATCACATAGGTTACGGCAGAACGAATCACAGGCGTTTCGTCTTCTTTCAGAAGCTTCACACACTGTTCTGCAGAATCAGCTCTCTGATCAAACTGTCCCGGAAGGAATTCCACAGAAAAGATCAGATCTCCTTCTGCACTGGGAAATGTTCCTTCATACACATCATCAACCGGCGGTTCTGAAAAAATGGTATTGACTGCTTTCCGATAAATATCTTCAGAAATGTTTTCAACATCATAACGAATCAGCTGGCGTACACCGGTGATGGTTTTGATACCGAGATAGCCTTTGATCTCGTGTCTCAATTCTTTTGCTGCAACTGCAAAAGGTGGCTTTTTTTCAACGTAAATTCTCTTAACGCTCATGGTCTCCTCCTGTACGTATACTATTTATCAAAAAATGTTGTAGTATAGTAGCTTTTTACAAGTGATCCGATCAGCTGATACAGCTGCCCTGCCACTATAATTTTTAAGTATATCATTGCCCCCTTTTAAATACAATCCTGTTTTTCACTAAAAAAACAGGCATTGCAGGCGGGAAAACTACAGATTTTTCAAAAATTCCAGAATATCGGATGCTTTCGGGGGACATCCCTTTACATATTGATCAAATTTGCAGGTACAGTTTCCGATACCGCAGGAACCGGTCTCTCCCTTAAATCCCTGACCGATGCTGATCTTTCCGGGAATCCGCTCCAGCTGTCCGTACTCATCCATACGGGCCAGTGCATGAATCAGGCTGCCGTAGCAGGCAGAACATGCATCTTTTGCATCCGCTTTCTGTGCCAGTCTTGCAACCTTTCTGGAGGTTTTGCCGGGATTTCCGGTGCTTTCTCCTTTGTTCAGCTCTGTAATTCTGGCACCTTTGCTGCTGCCGACGCCAAGTTTTTCAGCAAGACCGATATATCTGACTTCCGAAGGATCAATTCCCATCAGTTCACATGCATAAGTATCACAAAGCACAGGATCGATGGCTGCATAGATACGGTTCATGGGAACCGGATTTCCGCCTTCTTCAAAATCAAGATCGCCGCAGATTCCGTCAACCAGAATCAGATCCCCTTTGATACGGGTATTCAGATGGGCAATGGGACGATCCAGCCCCATTGTATGAAAATGTCTCTTTTCTTTGTTGGGAATCAGACCTTTCATATTTTTAAGAGCACAGGTCATCACAGTCTGGCAGTGTCCTTTCAGAACCGGATAATTGATCAGAAAATCCAGAGCCATGGCACTGTCGCAGATATTCAGCTTCATTCCGCTGCAGTCATAGGCCCGATAGGTATCTTTCTGGGTATCCACGATATCCACCCCGTATTTCTTTGCCATTGCATAGAAACCGCAGATCCGGTACGCAGCATCCGTCCGGTCACCAACCCACGAACCCTCAATGATCACAATATTTTCAAATCCTTTTGCCTGCAGATACATAATAGTAGCTTCCAGCATTTCCGGATGGGTGGTTCCGCCTCCGTCTGCAGGGGAAGCGACAACAAGGTTGGGCTTCAGACCGATTCGTTTCTTTTTATCACCAATCATGGATGCAAGATCAATTGCTTCCAGAATATCAGTTACCATTTTTCTGATATTCTGTCCATATGTTACAACAATATCCTGTTTTTCCATACCAATACCTCTTTTCGAATCTAATATCCAGTTCGGCTAAGAGTATAACATGAATCAGAATCTGCAACAAGACAATACTATTGTTTTTTGATGATTTCCGCGGTAAACTAAAGGGGATGTTTGAAAGGAAAAACAATTTTTCATAGAAAAATCAGAAAATTTTGAAGGAGTATAATATGTACGGAGAATGCCATGCGCATATGCTTATGAATGGAAGGAATTATAATGAAGCCGTGGAGCTTCACAAAAACCAGATACAGGATCCTGTGATCCACGAATACTTCAGACGGTATCAGGAAGCCGGCATCACCTTCATCCGGGACGGAGGAGATAATCTGGGTGTCTCACAGCGGGCCAGAGATTTTGCACCGGAGTATGGAATTGATTACCGTTCTCCCATCTTTGCGATCCATAAAAACGGATACTACGGCGGTATTGTGGGGTTCGGATTTGATACCATTGAAGAATATACTGCTCTCGTAAAAAAAGTAGGGGAACTGCATGGGGATTTTATTAAAATCATGGCCTCGGGAATTCTGGATTTTGACGAATTCGGCAATGTATCCACTCTGCTTAAAGACGAGGCTCTGATTCACGAAATGGTACATATTGCCCATGAAGAAGGATTTTCCGTTATGGTTCATGTCAATACACCCACCCAGATCCGCTATGCACTGGAAGCGGGATGTGACAGTATTGAACATGGCTACTATATGGATGGAGAATGTCTCCGGATTATGAAAGAGACCGGTGCCGTCTGGGTTCCGACTCTTGCCACCTGTTCCAGTCTCCGCGGCTGCGGCAGATTCAATGAAGAGGCTGTTCAAAAGATCACCGCATCTCACATGAACAACATCCGCCTTGCCGTGGAACAGGGAGTACATGTTGCCACCGGCAGTGATGCAGGTGCCTATCTGGTTCCCCACGCACAGGGGCTCATGGATGAAATCCGGTATCTGGAAGAGGCATGCGGAAATGATCCTGAACTGGTAAAAAAACTTCACCATACACTGGATGAATCTCTGCAGATCATCATGGATCGTTTCCGGAGAAAATAAACCAACCAAAAGGGTGCATTCGATTCGGTACCCGTGGTGAATATACTGCCCTGCCTGAAGTACAGAAACGGGGCTGCCCGCGAAATTGAATTCGTGCAGCAGCCCCGTTTTCTTTCTGTTATGCATCAATACAGGAAAAAACAGAGCAATATGTCTTTTCCAACTGTATCTGATCAGTTTTCCAGCGCGATCCGAACGGTACTTCTTTCCAGATCCATGCTGATTAATGTTCCTTCAACAACTGTTTCATCACCGAAAATATCAAGCAAACGGATTTTCTTTCCTTCCGGAATAATATTTGCAATACTGTCAGCTACTAAAACTTCGTCCTCGTTTGTTTTGCGTCCATATACTCTGGCAAGACACATGATAAAACCTCCTCCTTCGCGCTTTTTTCTGTCTGTATGAACTGTGATGACTCCCTATTCCGCACTGATTTTGTGCAGAGCATCATGCAGTTTTGCATTGCCTTCACGCATGGCTGCTACTGCTGCATCAATTTCGTCTGCAGCTGCATTTTCACCCAGTTCACGCAGTTTCTTACCCATATCGGCAAGTTCTTCTGTATGATCGGAATTATGGCTGTACATATAGTTCAGCATGGTAACTGCTCTCTTTACAGGTTCACTTGCGCCGGCAGACGCTTCATGAGAATGCTCATGTGTATGCGTATGGCCTCCGTGTGTATGTTCATGACAACAGTCATGGTCATGATGGTGATGTCCTTCGTGCATCATATCTGAATCCCCTTTCGAAATATTGATTTCAATGATTTATACCGGAGTAAATGAATAACGCTGGAGAAGACCTGAAGCATCCACATGAAATACAATGGAGCCATCTGACATATCTTCTCTGGTGATCACGGCATCTGCGCTGTCTTTCAGCAGCTTGCGCACTTCCGCCTCCGGATCATCTGTGGTTATTTCTTTAAAAAATACATCTCGCATCTGATTGTTCGCACACTCATTGAAAATTTCCCAGACCACTTCATATTCCTGCATATGTTCATTCCTTTCCACCGGAATCCGGACTCCTGATCAGCCAGCAGATACCTTCTCATAATTGCCTGCCGCCAAACCGGATATGCCCCGGTAATTCACTATTATACTCCTGCTTATTTCCGGTTACAACCCCCACCCGGGGTTCCGGGTGATAAAAAATTGCTGCGATTATACATGCTGCATGGCATCACGGAAGAATTCCATCAATTCATCATATTCCGGGAATTTAGCCAGGAACATACGATTGCCCATGGCACCTGACAATGCATCCGGAATCCGTCCGCACTGGCAGACCTGCAGCGCATATTTGCCGATCAGACTGTTGTCATCCAGTGCATAGCTGTCTCCATCACGGCGTCCCACAAAACCGCAGTAGTAATGCTCTGCCTGAGGGAACTGGGTGCTGTCATATGTGATCATATCTGCCCAGATTTTGTAAACATCTGTGCCATTGGCATAATTCAGCATTTCAGGAGTATAGCCACCGCTGGGACGCATGTTCACTTCCAGTGCGACGATATCACCCTTCTTTCCAAGACTTGCCTGATCCTCCAGAAGACGGAAGAATTCCAGATGAACAAAACGGCTCTTTGCCCCGAAGCTTTTAACGGTTCTGCGGCCTGCATCACGGACATCATCCGGCAGATTCTTAACGATATGATAGAAACTGTCCTGACTTTCATTTACAACATCCATAATGGAAGAGCCTGTCACATTACCGGATTCAAAAATCGGATCTCCGTTGGAATTGATAATTGCATCATAGGAACATACCTGTCCGTTTACCGCCTCTTCCATAATATAGGTAACAGGCATTTTTTCGCCAAAGAATGCATCCAGTTCTGCCTCATTGGAAATACGGCAGGTATGGCTGGCGCCCACGCCATTATCCGGTTTTGCAATCACAGGATAACCCACTTCTGCAATAAATGCCAGACATCCTTCTTTGTTGTCAACGATATGATATCTTGCAGTGGGAATACCTGCCTGCTTATAATACGCTTTCATTTTGGATTTATACTTGATGCGCTCCATATCTGCTGTACGGAAGCCGGGGATGTTGAAATCATCACGAAGTCTTGCATCCTGTTCCAGCCAGTACTCGTTGTTGCTTTCCAGCGCATCAATGCGTCCGTGGCGGAACGTCAGATATGCGACTGCACGATAGACTTCATCGTAGTTTTCCAGACTTCCGACTTTATAATATTCAGTCAGGGATTTTTTCAGTCCGGGAACCAGATCATCATAGGGACAGTCGCCAATACCCAGCACATTGACGCCATTCTTTGCCAGACGGTCACAGAACTGCCAGTAATTTGTGGGAAAGTTGGGGGAAATAAAAATAAAGTTCTTCATATCTATATCCTTTCTGTGGTTTCAGTTTTCCGATTATCCTTTTCTAACCCACCACTTATCATCGATGATGTTTGAAGTGGTAGAATCCTGTTTACCTGTTGAATTCATTTATTTCTGAATTCAGTCTTAAGCTTCTCCAAGTAATTTGCTCATGAAATAGCCGGTCTGACGGTACCACCAGGGCCAGTCATGATAGACATCATATCCCCAGAAGTCCACCCATACCGGAATATTTTTCGCTTTCAGAACAGCATCCAGTCTTCTCGTTGCCGGAAGGGTCTCATCTTCCCATGCACCCTGACCGACGCAGATAATCATCTGTCCTCTGCGATACAGATCCATATAAGGGTGATCTTCCGGCATGTTGGACAGGAAGTGAACCGGTGAATTCATATATACCAGATCATCCATATAATGTCCGAATCCAAGTTCTGAATCATACATACCGCTTAATGCAATGCCGCTGTCAAAAATATCGGGGAAACGGAAATATAAATTACCTGCATGCATGGCACCCATGCTCGCTCCGAACACCATCAGTTTCGGATCTGCTTCATGGTTTCTTTCTCTGCAGCGATTGATCATCTGCGGAACGATTTCCTGAATCAGATAGCGAACCCACTGTTCATGACGTTCGATCCGCCATCTCGGATCCCCATTGGTATTGGACCAGGTTTCCGCGTCAATCGTATCAACGGAAAAGACCTGCAGCCTTCCGGATTCAATCCAGGGAGCCATTGTTTCATGCATCCTGAAATTTTCAAAATCAAAGAAACGGCCATTCTGGCAGGGAATGTATAACATGGCCTTTCCGGCATGACCGTAAATCTTAAATTCCATATCTCTGCCAAGGTGATGACTGTATTGCTTTTCATATCTGATTTCCATTGCTTTTTTCCATCCTTTTTACAGTTAAAATCATTTAAACAGAATATCCTGTTCCGAAACACCGTCTGTTTCATCAGATACCGGTGAAACAAGACCACAACTTCTGTCAGAACAGGAAAGACACAAAACAAGAGGGGATTTATCATTTGTGTCTCCGGATACTACCAGTACTCTGATACGTTTCTGCATATTCATATTCAAAAACGCATCTCTACACTGAATATCATATCATTTTTCCATATTTATGCAAGAATAAATTGGTCACTGATATAAAATGATTACGTATGTTGATGTTATTTTCTGAATATTTGATTTATTTCCACAAAATATTCCCTTTGTTTCCGGTTTGATCCGGCTTTTTAATTGACTTTTTGATAAATATAATGTACAATTCTAATATAACAAACATATATTTCGATATATTTATTACATTTTTGATAATTTTATATCATAACATTTTTTTAAGAGAAAATGTATTTTATACTTACTCAAAAAAATATACATTTTCAGATCACCAAAACATAAAATGGCAATTTCATTTCGCCTTATTTCCCGAGAGGAGGTATACATCATGAAACATTTTGTAGTAGCAATCGGAAGAGAATTCGGAAGCGGCGGTGCGGAAATCGGCAAACTTCTGGCAAAAAAACTGGGTGTAAAATGCTATGACCGTACTCTGATCGATATGGCTGTGGAAAAAACCGGATTTGTTAAAGACTGTCTGGTTCAGGAAGATGAATCCATGACTCTGCTTCGCAAAAGCCTGCTTTCCATCGGCAACAACAATACTCCCCTCATTGCCGACAAACTGATGCAGGCCGAATGTGATATTATCCGCCAGCTGGCAGAGGGTGAATCCTGTATTATTGTGGGACGCTGTGCCGACTATGTTCTGGAAGACCGGGATGATGTCTTTAATGTTTTTATCTGTGCACCGGATGATTACCGGATCGGCAGAATCATGGCCGAGCATGAGCTGAACAAAGAAAAAGCAACCCGTCTCCTGCGAAAAAAGAGTTCCCAGAGAGCAGGTTACTACAAATATGTGACCGGTGACGAAATGGGAAACAATTCCCGCGTTATGCTGAAAATCAACAGCGCAGCATTCGGCGGCAGTGAAGCCACTGCCTGTTTACTGGAAAACGCTGTCCGCATCCGATTTGCCGACTGATAAAAAAGCGTCGTCTGCCGCTTTCATGATCAGATAATCACCAAAAGCCATGATACCGACTTGAATTTTCATTTTGTCCGTATCATGGCTTTTATCTCTGTAAGCGTCGATTTGAATCAGATTTCTTCCTGTGATATTTCCCGGGTGTCCATCTTCAGAATCGGAAAACCAACTGCCGTTTTAAACAGATCCCCATCAATTTCAATGGCGAATCTGCCTCCCTGCAGTTCTGTAAGACTTTTGGCAATGGAGAGACCAAGACCGCTGCCTTCGGAATGTCTGGATCGATCCCCTCTGACAAACCGCTCCATCAGTTCTTCCGCCGGAATATTCAATTCACCGGCTGATACATTTTTAATCACAATCATTGCCTGTTCTTCACAGACCTGAAGCTGCAGATAAACCCGGGTTCCGGACATGGCATATTTGCAGGCATTCTGCAGCAGATTATCTATCACCCGCCACAGATGACGGCCATCCGCTTCCACAATCACTTCTTCCTCCGGAACAGACAAATTCAGCGTCAGATTGGCCCGTTCCAGCCGTTCTTCGTATTCTCCGGCAATCTGTTCCAGAAAAATCCGCAGTTCACAGGGTTCTTTTTCTACTTTCAGAGAACCGGACGAAGCTTTGGAGGCTTCAATCAGGTCCTCAATCAGTTTCCTCAGACGGACAGACTGCCGCTCCAGCACTTCAATATATTCATGAACAACCGCCTGATCCGGCTGCTCCTTTCTTTCTTCATTGGACAGAAAGTCCAGATAATTGATGATGGATGTCAAAGGTGTTTTAATATCATGGGATACATTGGTGATCAGTTCTGTCTGAAAACGTTCGCTTTTCATCTTTTCATTGACAGCTGCATTCATCCCCTCGGAAATACGGCTCAGATTATCAAGACATTCTCTTACAAAAGGAAGAAGAAATCCCTTTTCCCCGTCATCCTCTTCATCCAGCTGTCCTTCTGCCAGCCCCTGTGCCTTTTTCCGGATAAAATTCATCTGAATCAGAAACCAGATTCCTCCGAAAAACAACAGGCTCATCAGCAGCGGATACAAAAGGGAAATCAGTATGGAGCGCCCCCAGTAATAAGTTGTCTGCGCATAATACATCGTTAACATGATACAAAAAAGCAGACCACCTCCCCATAGAAGCGTTCCTTTCCAGATGAAAGGCAGATTGTGCAGTGCATATCCGATCAAACGGAAAAAATGCGCAATCACCGTTCCCCGGATCAAAGTATTTGTCCGCATTTTTGCAGTTGTAATCATAATAAAACATAATATCAGAAAGAAATTCAGACTCATGAGAAGGATTCCGCATGTCATGATTTCCGTCATGACGCAGGTGCTGGCCATGATGGTTCTTTCCAGATAAATCAACGGATATACAGAAAAGAGATACAGCAGCAGAAACAGATCGTATGGGATTTTTTCCAACCCCATCAGATGGGGTTCCCTTTGCTCGCCGTGATATCCTGCACTCACCAGAAGATAGATCAACATCACAAACATAGACACACCGATCACAGTAACGATCCAGAAAAACGGACGACTGTCCTGTATCACACTCTGGGCTGCATCCTGCAGTTTCATAAAGAAATTACGTATACTATCCGCATCTTTTCCGTAAAATTCCTGCAATTCATACAGCCAGTTTTCGAAATAGAATGATTTTGCATAGGGATCCTCCAATCCGTAATGCAGCAGAATGCGAACAGCTATTCCGGCAAAACAGACCAGTGCACACATTCCGGACAGCAGCAGCAGGATCACTGCCTGCAGTATACTGCTGCGTCTGACATGAAAAAGCAGGTTTTTCATCGATTTCCTCCATCAAATTTATAACCCTGCCCCCATACGACCTTCAGATATCGGGGACTTGCAGGATTGATTTCAATCTTTTCCCTAAGATGACGGATATGAACCGGCACAGTCCGATCCGATCCGGTATAGGATTCATTCCATACTGTCTGATAGATAACTGCAGGGGAAAAGACATGTCCGGGATTTTCCATAAACAGCTTCAGCATGGCATACTCCGTCGGTGTCAGATTCACCTCTTCCCCTTCGACAGTAACCCGTTTGCTGGAATCATCCATTTCAATGCCGCCGATCCGAAGCAGCTTCTGGTTGGTTTCCTGCTGTCCGGACCCGCCTCCGAACATCATATATCTGCGGATCTGTGCCTTAACTCTTGCCAGAAGTTCAACCGGACGGAAAGGCTTGGTAATATAATCATCTGCCCCCACATTGAGTCCCAGAATCATATCAATCTCCTCTCCCTTGGCCGTCAGGAAAATAACCGGAACATTGGAAAATTTTCTGATCTCATTCAATGCACTGATTCCATCCATAACCGGCATCATAATATCCAGAATAATCAGATGAAACTCCTGTTTTTTCACCAGCTCAACCGCTTCTTTCCCGTTGCCGGCTTCTGTTACTTCATAATTCTCTGCACTTAAATAAATTTTCAATGCCGAAACAATATCTTTTTCGTCATCACAAACCAGAATTTTATACATAAACGCCTCCGAACTGATCTATTTCTATTTCTATTTCAATTTCATTTTCATTACTATAACATGTTCTCCATTAAGATAAAATCAGGAAAATCATTAAATTTTCATTAACAATAGTATGGAAAGGTTTCAACTTGCCCTTTCGAATAAAGCGTGTTATATTTTTACAAAAGGTGCTGTTCCCCATGAGACACACCGCTACTATCAGGAAAGGAAATGCAAAAGCAGTAAAAATATGAGTGAACTGAAAAACCTGCAGCCTGCAGATGTATTTTATTACTTTGATAAAATCTGCAGTATTCCTCATGGCTCTTTCCATACAAAAGCCATCAGTGATTACTGTGTCAATGTTGCAAAGGAAAAAGGACTTCGCTGTATTCAGGACGCATCCAACAATGTGATTATTTTCAAAGACGGTACAAAAGGATATGAGAACAGTGCACCGGTCATCATTCAGGGACATCTGGATATGGTCTGTGAAAAAAACAGTGACTGTTCCATCGACTTTGAAAAGGACGGTCTCACATTAATTGTGGAAGACGATATCGTTCGTGCCGACGGTACAACTCTTGGGGCAGATGATGGCATTGCCGTAGCATACGCACTGGCAATCCTGACTTCTGATACCATCGAACATCCGCCTCTGGAAGTGATTCTTACCAGCGAAGAAGAGGTTGGCCTCCTCGGTGCAACTGCTCTGGATACTTCCGAAATCAAGGGACGCATCATGCTGAATCTGGACAGCGAAGAAGAAGGCAGCTTCCTTGTGGGTTGTGCAGGCGGAATCCGCATGGATTGTATTACACCCATGAATCGCATGACCGATATGGCGGTTCGTTACAATGTATCCATCACCGGCCTGACCGGCGGACATTCCGGAGCAGAAATCGATAAATGGAGAGCCAATTCCAATCAGTTAGCCGGACGCCTCCTTTATACACTGGACAATCAGTGTGAATTCTGGATTGCGGATATCAAAGGCGGATTAAAAGACAACGCCATTCCTGTTCAGACCGATATGGTTCTTTATGTCACTTTACGGGACTGTGAGACCTTCGAAGAAACCATTCGCACAGTTGAATCGGAACTGAAACACGAATACAGTGTAACCGATCCGAATCTTACAATTACTTTCAAACGCGGACCGGAAGAAATCTCCCGCATGCTGGACACCCGTTCCAGCGGCATGGTTATTTTCCTGCTCATGAATTATCCCGGCGGCATCCAGCGCATGAGTTCCAGCATACCCGGACTGGTTGAAACCTCTCTGAATCTCGGAATTCTGTATCTGAATGAAAGAGAGCTTCACTGCAGCTTCTCGCTGAGAAGCTCTGTGGGTTCCAGCAAGGAAGCACTGATTGACAAACTGGTATACCTGACCGAATTCACCGGCGGAAGATGTGAATTCAGCGGTGACTACCCTGCCTGGGAATACAGGGAAAACTCTCCTCTTCGTGATCAGGCAGTTGCCCTGTACCGTGAAATGTACGGAAAGGACTGCAGCGTGAACGCAATTCATGCAGGTCTCGAATGCGGCATCTTCTCCAATAAACTTCCCGGTCTGGACTGCATCTCATATGGTCCGGATATCATTGATATTCACACACCCAGAGAGAGGATGCACATTTCTTCCGTAAAACGGGTATATGAATTCACCCTGGAACTGTTAAAACGCTTAAAATAACATAACAGGTAAAATAACGTCGGAAGGATTTCTGACTTATATGATTTCCATTCCATGCACGCAAAAAGGCGAAAATGATCAAATCATCATTTTCGCCTTTTTTATGCGGATAACAGGACTCGAACCTGCACTCCTCTCGAAAACAGCACCTAAAACTGTCGCGTCTGCCAATTCCGCCATATCCGCGCATCCTGCATATCTGCCTGGCAGATACGCAGGTACGGACAATATCATATCATTTTTTCCATCCGGTGTCAAATCCCATCATCTCATCAGGTCCGAAATCGTCATCAAATTCGTCTATTTTATATCTCTCAAAATCCTCTCTCAGCTGCTCCGGATCAAAATCTGTATCCGCTTCCCACTCTTCATCCATGCCAAAGTCTCCTTCTGACTCCGGTATCTCATCCCGGCCGAAGTCGTCCATACTTTCTGACAATTCATCCAGACCAAAATTATCCATGGTATCCGGCAACTCATCCTGACCGAAATCATCCACATGCTCCGGCAGCTCGTCCTGGCCGAAGTCGTCCATATGTTCTGATATTTCATCCTGTTCGAAATCATATGTATCGTATTCCGCATGATCGGAAGACTCAGACGATTTTTTCCCGTCATTATTCTCCTCGATATCACCAAAATACGATTCTTCATCCAGGTTATCATCAAAATACCGCTCTTCTTCATAGAGAACGGCCTTTGGTGTCCGCAGAATAATCAGAAGCCCCAGCAGCTTTTTCAGAATACCGCCCTTTCGTTCTTTTGTCTCATCGGGAAACTTCTCCATTTGCTGATCATTCCCTCCGAAACTGGAATTGAACCCTTCCACACCATTTTTCATTCTCTCAAGCATCCTTCGAATCACATCTGCCATTACAATTACAAGAATGACAAAAACAACAAAGGCAATGATGATCAGAAGAAGCTTCAGTCCATCCGAATTCCAGACCTTACTGCCCAATGTCAGCGAAAGATACGCTCCCGGAATCTCCGCATCATATATATTTCCGCTGTTTTTCTGTGTCCCTCCCCGGGAATCAACGGTGGATAAAACACTGTCTTCTATGATCCGTTCCCGATAAGGCAGCTCCAGATGATAAACCAGAAGTGTTTTCTGTGCATCATTTTCAATGAATTTTGTAAAATCCATCACATCGACCAGATGACCATCATGACGGAATGCCATCAGCTCTCCATCTGTTTCATGACTCATCTGTCCCTGTACACCGAAAATCTGAAGATAACCTTCATTAATGTCATTCATATTTCCTTTCTGTACAATCTGTATGGATGTCTTTTGATCCTCCC
Organism: Lachnospiraceae bacterium; assembly: GCA_051879215.1. Taxonomy (GTDB): domain Bacteria; phylum Bacillota; class Clostridia; order Lachnospirales; family Lachnospiraceae; genus TWA4. Next base: position 17,300 of record JBJELP010000007.1, on the reverse strand, counting down.
TCTGTTCTCCGATATTAACATCCGCATAACCGGATGCTCTCTGAAGAATATTTCTCCGGATCCGTTCCAGATCCTCCTGATCCGGATTCATCTGAAAACACAGTGTAATCTCTCTTGTAATAATATCAGCTGAATCGAAAACCGTATTTACTTCAATCCGGTCCACTGTATAATTGGCAGAAATGGAAGTGACAAGACTTTCTTTCCCGATTTCTTTTTCTAAAACAGTCTTATAGCCTCCGTATCGATCCGACTCTTCCAGTTCCAGATTATCCTGCGCATTCTGCCGTCTGACCGCCAGTTCCATCCCGTCTTCCCACTGAACATAATATCCCAGAGCAAGGGTTTCCGAATCATCATATGTAAATGCACTGGCATCAATCACTTCACTCCACTCACAGGATGCCGTAAAAATACCTGTCTTCTGCAAAGGTTTTTCACTCACAAAGGTTTCTGTATCCGAAAACAGGGTTGTCATAAATTCATTTAATGTTACGGCAGACATGGAAGGTGCTGTAATCGAATACATCTTTCTGTCTCCGGATTCACTCCATTCTCCAACTGCACTCTCCGGTGTTTTTTTCAGCAGATACGATTGAATTGCATCACCATTCTGGTTCATGGATTCTCTGGAAAATGTGAAAATAATCTGCCTGCTGCAGCTTTTATTCTGCATATAGTTGGTCAGAATATCAATCCGTTCAACCGGCGTCACCGTCATGTCATCAATAACAATTGGCTTACCATCTGATTTATAATTTCTATCTCCATAAATCAGAGCTGTTTCCCCATCTGCAAACAGATCGGATACCGTCTCCTCGTCCAGATATCCATTGGTGACCAGTATCTCTTTCAGCCAGCCCAGCATATCGACAGATGTGAAATTTTCCTCATAGCGTATGCCATCTGCAAATACCGATTCCGGCTGAAAAAAAGAAATCTCCACTTCCTTTCCAATCACTTCGGAAGCCATCGTCCGATACTCTTCCATTGAAGAAAACTGCATGGTGATCAAGTAACGGTATATCCCTTCCTCCTCTTCCCTCACCATGGTAAGCTGAGTCGGACAGCCCTCACTGATACAACTGTTGAATTCTTCTGTATTTACTCCGGAAAAAACATTTTCAAAATCACTTTTTCTGATTTCAATTTCCATCTGTCTGCTGCCGCTTCCATCCTCCAGAAGCGTCAGTTCCGTCCGGACCATCAGCTGTCTTTTGCCGCATCCGGAAAGACACATAACCAATAACAGGACAAGCAGCAGCCAAATATACTTTTTCCCTTTCTTCATCTGTCTCCTCCAAATGATTCTCTTGTTTGTGAATCATTTATAATTTACCATATTCAGACTGAAAAAGAAACGTGTGAAATAAAAATTTGCATAACACCGTCTGTATCCGCAAAAACTAATGGAGAATTCTCTTTCAAACAATCAAACAGGAAAGGACAACCATTGATATGATTCAACATGTAAAAAAGTATTCCCATTTTCTCATCATTTTTCTTACGGCTGCTCTCTTCCTTGCCGGATGCGGCAGCCGGGAGGAACGAAGCCCTGCATCCATGATCCTGGCAAATTCCGCGTCTCAAAATACCGGTCAGAGGGATACTCCCATCGATATTGCTTCCCAATCCAATGACATTCAGAACTGGGGGCAGGGTGTTCAGTTTAATGATCAGAATCAACCACTGTCCTGTATCGAATTTCAGGAAAAATATAAAGACAGGAGCGTTCATTTTATCGGTCCGGAGGAGAAAACCATCTGGCTGACCTTTGATGAGGGCTACGAAAACGGGTATACAGAAAATATTCTGAATACTCTGAAAGAAAAAAACTGTCCCGCTGTTTTTTTTATCACCGGACAATATGCCAGAGAAAATGAAGCTCTGATAAAAAGGATGATTACAGAAGGACATGCAGTGGGCAATCATTCCTGGGCGCATCCGGCCGGTGGAATGCCCTCTTTGTCCACAGAAGAGCAGACAGAGGATCTGATGAAACTGCATCAGTATATGATGGAGCAATATAATTATGAAATGACTCTGTTCCGATATCCCGCCGGAATCTTCAGCGACCGCTCTCTCGCTCTGATTCATAATATGGGATATCATACGCTATTCTGGAGCTTTGCATATGCAGACTGGGATCCTTCCAGACAGACAGATCCTTCTGCTGCCTATGAAAAATTATGTGCACGGCTTCATCCCGGTGCCATCTATCTGCTTCACGCTGTCTCCTCAACCAACGCGGAAATACTGGGGAATTTTATTGATTATGCAAGAAGTGAAGGCTATCGCTTTTCACTGCCGGAATAAGAGCCGGATAAAAAAAGCCATGACACCGGCTGTTTTCCAGTCAGGGACATGGCTTTCTCTGTATTCACAGAATCTATACTGCAATAGAAAATGCTTTTTATTTATCTTCTGCTTCTTCAGCTGCTTCTGCCGCTTCTTCAACAGTTTCTTCCACTGCTGCTTCCGGTTCTTCCACTGCTGCTGTTTCTTCTGCAGGTTCTGCATTCTCTTCTACCGCTGCTTCCGGTTCTTCCGCCGCTTCAACGGTTTCTTCCACTGCTTCCGCTTCAATCACTTCCGGTTCACCTGTCAGTGAATCATACAGTGCTTCATACTGTCTTGCAGAATTAGACCAGGAGAAGTCCATCTTCATGGCACGTTCAACGATCTTATTCCAGTCTTTCTTTGCACCAAAGAAAATACTCTTTGCATAGTTTACAATATTCAGCATCTCATGTGCATTGTAGTTGGCAAATGAGAAACCGGTACCTGTCTTTTCATATTCGTTGTAAGCTTCAACAGTATCTTTCAGACCGCCGGTTTCACGGACAATCGGAACGGTACCGTAACGAAGGCTCATCAGCTGGCTGAGACCACAGGGCTCAAACAGAGAAGGCATCAGGAATGCATCGCAGCCTGCATAGATCTTATGGGACAGTTCTTCAGAATAGAAGATATTAGCGGAAACCCGATCCGGATACTTATTGGCAAAATACTGGAACATACCTTCATATCGGGAATCACCTGTACCCAGTACACAGATCTGCACATCTTCCTGGCAGAGTTCTTCCATAACAGCTGCAATCAGGTCGAATCCCTTCTGATCGGTCAGACGAGAAACGATACCGATCAGGAACTTGTTCTTATCGGCAGGAAGACCGACTTCCTTCTGCAGCGCCAGCTTATTCTTTACCTTTTCTTTTCTGAAGTTATCAACATTGTATGTTTTCTTAATATAAGGATCGGTTTCCGGATTGAAATCTGTATAATCAATACCGTTTACAATGCCCACCAGGTCATTGGATCTGGCACGGATCAGTCCATCCAGACGTTCTCCGTAGAATTCGGTCTTGATTTCCTCTGCATAGGTATTGCTTACTGTGGTAATCTTATCCGCATATACCAGACCACCCTTTAACAGGTTGCCGTCCTGATAAGCTTCCAGCTTATCAGATGTGAAATAATAATCAGAAAGACCTGTAAACTGCTGAATGACAGGAATACTCCACACACCCTGGAATTTCAGGTTATGGACAGTCATAATGGACTTCATATCCTTAAAGAAATCGCCGCCGCGGAAGCTGTCTTTCAGCAGAACCGGAACCAGACCGCTCTGCCAGTCATGACAGTGAACAATATCCGGTTTGAAACCGATTACCGGCAGTGCTGACAGTGCAGCACGACAGAAGAAACAGAATTTCTGCAGATCCCAGAACCAGTCACCGTAAGGCTTTTCACCACCGAAATATTCTTCATTATCAATAAAATAGAACGTAATACCATCAACCTCTGTGGTCAGAATTCCCACATAGCGGTTATCACCATTATAATACATATAAAAATGATCCACATAAGTAAGTTTTTCCAGATACTGAGGCTTCATGCAAAGGTACTTGGGCAGTACCACACGCACATCATACTTTTCCTTATCAAAATACTTGGGGAGAGAACCGGCAACGTCAGCCAGACCGCCGGTTTTGATAAAAGGAACTGCTTCTGATGTAACAAAGAGAATGTTTTTCATTTGTCTCACCTTTCTTTATAACCGCTTTTGCGGAATTAATTAATATCATTCCATACAAAAATCAGATCGTTTTCTATTTCTATATCATACCAGTTTCCCGCCTTTTTTGCAACAAAATACCGGACAAAAACCATCTCTGGCTTCCATCCGGTATCATATTCTTTCGATTCAGGCAGACTTATTTCAGTTTTGCAGCAAGTTCCTTGATCCGACTGATTTCATCAGAAGACAGTTCTTCTTTTTCAGTAAGGGCAGCTATCATACCAGCCGGGGAGCCCTCAAACCAGAAATCAAGAAACAGCTTTGTCTGTTCTTCCTTATAATCTTCTTCTTTTACAAGGGGAACATAATAAAATACTCGTCCCTGACGGTAAGAACGGAGATATCCTTTTTCGATCAGGTGCAGCAGAAACGTACTGATTGTCTGTCTTTTCCACATTTTATGAAATCTTGTTTCGAGATCTTTCATAATTTCCTGTAAAGAAACATCTTTGCCTGCGTCCCAAACACTTTTCATCACAATCTGTTCGCAGTCAGTCATCATATCCATATTTTTCACCCTTTCTATTCTGAACAGTACACATCTATCCGGCAAAATAAGTTATTTCGCCAAAACTGCAAAAGATATATCGGATAATCCACTGATACCATTCAGCAATACCGAAACCATCTTATTTCGTTATCATACTATTTTTCAAATAAAAATACAAGAAGAAATGAAAAAGCCTCAGACCGACTTTATCTCTGCTTTGAAATCAAAAAAGCCTCAAGCTTTCGCTTGAGGCTTATGCAGTTGGCGGGACTTGAACCCGCACCCAGTTAACCCGGACATGAACCTGAATCATGCGCGTATGCCAATTCCGCCACAACTGCAGATACTCCAGCAGTTCGCTTTTCGCTCACCGCCTTGGCACGTTTGATAGTATATAGTAACAGCTGGAAAAAGTCAAGCTTTTTTTCAAACTTTTTTAAATAAAATTTTTACACCTGTTTGGATCAATCAACAAGGTATCTGACCACATAAATCGTAACAGGAAAATGGATACTTTGCAAACCGGAGCGTTTATCTCAGTCAGAGATTGTATTCTCACTGAGACAAATTTGTTATTACTCATCATGTACTCCCAGCACCTATGGAGGTGAGAGTCTTCTCTGACTGAGATAAAAAAAGCCTCAAGCTTTCGCTTGAGGCTTATGCAGTTGGCGGGACTTGAACCCGCACCCAGTTAACCCGGACATGAACCTGAATCATGCGCGTATGCCAATTCCGCCACAACTGCAGATACTTCAGCAGCTCGCTTTTCGCTTACCGCCTTGGCACATACAGAAGTATATATGATTTCCATTCATTTGTCAACAGAAATTTTCAAGTTTTTTCAATTTTTTTAATTGCATATTTAACAGATATAAATTTCAAAAATTTTTTCGAATTTTTCATTTTTTTGCTTGACATTTTGTTTTGGCTGTTGTATTATAAACGAGTCGCTGGTACAGAACAGCGAAAAGCACAGACGCAGTCGTGGCGGAATTGGCATACGCGCTAGACTAAGGATCTAGTGAGCATTGCGCTCGTGCGGGTTCAAGTCCCGCCGACTGCACTGAAGCCTGAAACGTAAGTTTCAGGCTTTTTTGTTTTTATCTTTCATTTTCTAAAATCTCGCAGCATCTCATATCAGATGCTTTTTTCAAATCGATTTCTTCCATAATATATCAATACATCGTCTTCAAAAATTCTATACTTCTCCCCTCACCTTTCTGTTGACATATCTACTATATATGATATAATTCATTTCGGCACTGAATTCAGTAATACTGAACTTAAAATTCATTAACACAACTATCACAGCCGTTCTGTATTGATTGTTCAGAAATACTATACTCTTCTATTCATCCTGCAGACGGCTTCCCAGCATGTACTCCCGGAAATCCATAAGAAAAGATTCCGGGAGTACATCTTACGATAAAAGGAGGGTTGAGTACCTTTTATGAATATTGGCAGTAAAATCAGGGATCTCCGGGTACAGAGAAGTCTGACTCAGGAAGAACTGGCCAACCGGACGGAGCTTTCCAAAAGCTTTATTTCACAGCTGGAACGTGATCTTACCTCACCGTCCATTGCCACTTTACAGGACATATTGCAGAGTCTCGGAACCAACCTTGCCGATTTCTTTAATGAAACCTGCGAAGAACAGGTTGTCTTTTCGAAGGATGATTATTTCGAAAAAGCAGATCCGGAGCTGAAGAATAAAATTGAATGGATTATCCCCAATGCCCAGAAAAATATGATGGAACCCATCCTCATGACTCTGGAAGCCGGTGGTTCCTGTTTCCCGGATAACCCCCATGAGGGAGAGGAATTCGGTTATATCCTTTCCGGAAGCCTGACTCTGCATCTGGGAGCTCATTCCTATCGTGTAAAAAAGGGAGAGTCTTTCTATTTTACACCGGATAAGAAACACTATATTTCTACCAAATCAGGAGCAACGCTGATCTGGGTCAGCACCCCTCCCAGTTTTTAACATTTTCTGACTATTTTCTACACAGGAGGATTTCTACTATGCAGGAACCGCTCATCCGTCTTCAGGATGTTTCCAAATCATTTGACGGAGATATCGTACTGGACGAACTGAATCTGGAAATCAAAGAAAACGAATTTGTTACATTATTAGGCCCCAGCGGCTGTGGCAAAACCACAACGCTGCGTATCATCGGCGGTTTTACGAAGCCGGATGCAGGGCATGTCTATTTTGACGGAAAGGATATCACCAACCTTCCCCCCAATAAACGACAGCTGAATACGGTTTTTCAGAAATATGCGCTTTTTCCGCATATGAATATAGAAGAAAATATTGCTTTCGGGCTGAATATCAAGCGAAAGTCAAAGGAATACATCCGTGACAAGGTACGCTATGCCCTGAAACTGGTGAATCTGGACGGATATGAAACCCGTGAAGTCACCTCTCTGTCCGGCGGCCAGCAGCAGCGTATTGCCATTGCCCGTGCCATTGTAAATGAACCCCGGGTTCTGCTTCTGGATGAACCACTGGGAGCGCTGGATCTGAAGCTTCGGCAGGACATGCAGTACGAACTGATCCGTCTGAAAAACGAGCTTGGCATCACATTTATTTATGTTACCCATGATCAGGAAGAGGCACTGACCATGTCCGACCGTATCGTTGTCATGAATCAGGGCTATATCCAGCAGATGGGAACGCCCGAGAACATTTACAATGAACCGGAAAATGCCTTTGTTGCCGATTTCATCGGTGACAGCAATATCATTGACGGTTTAATGATCGAGGATCGTCTGGTTCAGATCTGCGGTGTGAAAATCCCCTGTGTGGACAGCGGATTCGGCTGCAATAAACCGGTGGATGTTGTCATCCGGCCCGAAGATGTGGAACTTTCCACAGATACATCAAAGGGCTTCCTGACCGGTCGTGTGACCAGTCTGATTTTCAAGGGCGTACACTATGAAATGGAGGTCATGGCAGGCGGTTTTGAATGGCTGGTACAGTCCACCCTCTGCTATCCCGTGGATTCCGAAGTCGGTATTTCCGTAAAGCCGGAAAATATCCAGATTATGAACAAACCGGAATCGGCTGATGAAAAGGCGGTGACTCCGGATGCGTAAACAGCTTGCTGCAGGACCTTATCTCATCTGGATGATCGGATTCACCGTCATCCCGCTGATCCTGATTGTATATTACGGTCTGACCGACACCACCGGTGCATTTACCCTGAATAACATTCTGGCAATCACCGACCCCCAGCGTATGGCAGCCCTGATCCGTTCCCTGCAGTTATCTCTGATCTGCACAGTGATCTGCCTGTTCCTGGCTTATCCGCTGGCAATGATTCTGAAAAATCTGAGCCGCGGAGGAAAAAGCGGATTGATGATTTTTATTTTCATCCTTCCCATGTGGATGAACTTCCTGCTGCGTACCATGGCATGGCAGGTCATCCTCAGCAGAAACGGCCTGCTGAACACATTTTTAAACTCCATCGGTCTGCCCTCTGTGAACCTGATCAATACCAATGCCGCCATTGTATTCGGTATGGTATATAATTATCTGCCCTTTATGGTGCTTCCGCTGTACAATGTACTGGTAAAGATCAGCAACGACACCATTGAAGCCGCCCACGATCTGGGAGCCAGCTGGCTGCAGACCTTTTTCCGGGTGATCCTGCCTCTCAGTGTTCCCGGTATTATCAGCGGCATTACCATGGTATTTGTGCCCGCCCTGACCACCTTTGTTATTTCCGATATCCTCGGCGGCGGTCTCATTCTCCTGATCGGTAATGTAATCGAGCAGGAATTCACATTTACAGCAAACTGGCATCTTGGTTCGGGACTTTCACTGATTCTGATGATTTTCATCCTGTTCAGTATGTTCCTGATTGCCAAATATGATAAGGAAGGAAACGGTACTGCATTCTAATGAAGAAAATAGCTCAGTTTGGTTACCTTGCTGCAATTTTCATTTTTCTTTACGCGCCGATTGCAGCACTGATTGTTCTTTCATTTAATGAATCCAAATATATGTCCAGCTGGGGCGGCTTCAGTCTGAAATGGTATGAAAGTATGCTGAACAGCGATCTGATCATGTCGGCGCTGCAGAATACACTGTATATCGCAATCATTTCATCGGTTGTGGCAACCATCATCGGAACCGCTGCCTGTATGGGCATCAACCATATGAAAAAGCTTCCCAGAAGCATTGTGATGGGACTGACCAATGTTCCCATGCTGAATGCAGATATCGTAACCGGTATCTCTCTGATGCTCTGCTTCCTGGCTTTCGGCATCACCCTCAGCATGAAAACCGTTATTCTGGCACATATTACCTTTAACATTCCCTATGTCATATTGAGTGTTATGCCCAGAATCAAGCAGCTGGAACCCAGTACCTTTGAAGCCGCTCTGGATCTGGGGGCAAGCCGTTCCTATGCTTTTGTTAAGGTCGTCCTCCCGGACATCATGCCCGGTATCCTGTCCGGATTCCTGCTGGCATTCACCATGTCACTGGATGACTTCATTATCACGCATTTTACAAAGGGTGCCGGTATCAATACCATCTCCACCCTTGTTTATGCCGAACTGCGAAAGGGCATCAAACCAAACCTGTATGCACTTTCCACCGTCCTCTTTGTTTCCGTACTGATTCTGCTGATCATCATGAATCTGCCGAAGCGGGAAAAGAAAGTAAAAACTGTAAATAATAAGGAGAATTACACATGAAAAAAGTTTTATCCCTCACTCTGACTCTGGCCCTGTCCGCATCCCTTCTGGCAGGCTGCGGCGGTTCTTCCGCAGGCGGCAGCGAATCCGGCTCTTCAGACAAACAGGAAGCCGGTTCCAATGGCGTTGTAAAGGTATTCAACTGGGGCGAATACATCGATGAAGATGTGATTGATCTGTTTGAAGAAGAAACCGGCATTGAAGTTATCTACGATATGTTTGATACCAATGAAGAAATGTATCCCATCATTGAAGCCGGCGGTGTGGCATATGATGTCATCTGTCCCTCTGACTATATGATTGAAAAAATGATCAGCAACGGACTGCTTCAGGAAATCAATTTTGACAATATTCCCAACATGAAATATTTAAGCAGCACCATCATGGAAGGTTCCAAAGCCTTTGACCCGGAAAATAAATACTCCGTTCCTTATACCTACGGTACTCTGGGCATTGTATACAACACCACCATGGTGGACGATCCGGTGGACAGCTGGAATATCTTATGGAACGAAAAATATGCAAAGGACATCCTGATGTACAACAGTGTCCGCGATGCTTTTGTGGCACCCTTACGACTGCTGGATGCGGATATCAACTGCACCGATGACGCCATACTCCGTCAGGCTGCTGACATGCTGATTGCCGAAAAACCTCTGGTTCAGAGCTACGTTATGGATCAGATCAAAGACCTGATGATCAGCGGTTCCGCTGCCATGGCCATGTGCTATTCCGGTGAAATTCTGGCCATGCAGGAAGAAAATGAAGATCTGGCTTATGCCGTTCCCAAAGAAGGTTCCAATTTCTTCATTGACAGTTGGGTAATTCCCGCAAACGCAGAAAACAAGGAAAACGCAGAAGCATGGATCAATTTCCTGAACCGCCCGGACATTGCACTGAAGAACTTCGAATACATCACCTACTCCACACCCAATACCGGTGCACTGGAACTGATTGATGAAGAACTGAAATCCAACCCTGCGGTATTCCCGGATGAAGAAATCCTCAGCAAATGCAATATTTTCCACACACTGGGTACAGAAGGCGATGCAAAACTGAATGACCTGTGGCTGGAAATCAAGGGAGCTGCAGTGAAATAACAGAAAGAATCCGGTGAAGGAATCGCATAAAAGAAAAAGATTTTCGATTCCAGGAAAAAGAGAAAAGAAAGACCGACCTGCCGGCACTCCGTTTTATACGGAAGATGCCGACAGGACGGTCTTTTTTAAACAGGACAGTCTTTTTTAATTTGTATTTTTATTGACGCGTTTTCAACTGATGTATAGCGAACCGGCATGTATTTCATTTTTCCCTGCCGCCGGGTTCTTCATCCTTCACCGCAGCCGCATACTGTCCCATCATACACTCCTGATAGGCCGCTTTCTTTCTTTTTCGCATGGCAGCACACAATGGCTGCAGTTCCTCCAGCGTGACAGTCTCCAGTTTCTTCAGCCTTGGCTCACTCAAGGAAACATCCGAAAGATTCTCATGGTAAAAGGAAACTTCATAATTCCAGAAATGGAACCGGTCTTTGTACCGCCTCTTCAATCGCTGTGCGATCTGCAATCCTTCCGGGTCAAAATCGCCGGCATAGTAAAACGATACGGACTCCGGAAACCGGTCCATCAGATACATGGCTGCCAATCGGATCTGTCCATTTCCGCAGATTACGGTGATATCCGGGAAGTTTTTAATCAGATGGGAAAAAACAGCCGGATTTTCCACCACATACACCTTTTTCGAAGTCTCCCAAACCGGATTTTCTGACACCCCATCCAATGCGGTCTCCATACCCACCGGTACAGCCATTTTCAGTTTTCCCACCGTATGAAGGGTCAGCCTCATGGGTTCTTTTTCCTGCCAGAATCCTTCGATTCCCATATGAACCTTTCCGTCGGGCAGAATCCCGTGTATTCCATATACAAGAACATCATTGGAAAGCTCGTCCCGCAATAATCCCGCCTGATAAAACAACCGGGTTTTCCTCTCCAGTTCAGCTTCCTCACCGGTTTCCACGCTGATTTTCACCTTTTCCTCTGCAGCATCAGATAATCCACACAGTTTGTTTTCCTGATATCGTAAATAGGCAAAAATCAGCCGTTCTCCGTCACTCCCGCTGTCAAAGTAATGAGGATTTCCCGTCATTCTGGCGGCAAACACATTAAATAATTCCGGTTCGGACAAAGGCAGCTGTTCCATGCTTTGAAATATTGTAAACAGATTTTCCTTTAGCCGGGTGCAGGATGGATTCCCACTTACCTCTTCCTGGTATCTTTGCAGAACCAGAGGATAACCGTCTGTCTTGTCCCGGTACAGATGCAGAAACCAGTCTGAAATGTCCGGCTTCCATCTGCTGCAGGCTTCCAGATATACCTCATGGAACCAGTTCTGTTTCTGTTCTTCTGCTTTCTGTCTGACCTCTTTCCTGACAGAAAGGGGTTCACCAAAATAGGCTGTGAGAATTTCTTCCCACGTCCATCGGGAAAAACGGCTGCCTGCCAGCGCTTTTTCCATCTGCTTTGCAGATATGGAAATCTTCTTTCTGCCGCCGTAATCCGTATTCAGAAAGCCGAAAAGATCTTCTGTTTCTTTCTGTGACAGCCCCGATAAAACAACTGTCCCTCCAAAATGCCCCAGGCTTTCGTATTTGGAACGAAAGCCGGAAAACAATTTTTCATATACGGAATGTGCTTTAAAATACGCGATACATTCATCCATCATACTGTCTTCTCCGGTTCCTTCTGCTCTTCATCCACTGCAAGACTTCTGGTTTTTCCATTCCAGATATAGGGAATCACTGTCACAAACCTTGCATTCTGCGGTCGGATCAGCTGATAAATCATGATTTCAGGGACAGTTTCATAATCCGCCCAGAGCACCTGTGAATTGATGATAAAATTAAAGTCAAATTTTACCATCAATCGGAACATATCCTTGATATTTCTTTCATCAACGCCGGCAAAGGCTTCATCAAGGGACAATAACCGCGGTGCATCGCTTCTTGCACTGTCGTATTTGGCAGCCACTGCAGAAAATAACGGCACATACATACACATGGCTTTTTCACCGCCGCTGAAGGTAAAGAAGGATCGGTCTGTCAGTTCTTTCTTCTTTTCACCGGTTTTCTGATATTCAATCCGAAATTCAAACCATTTCCGATAATCCAGAATTTCTTTCATAACCGTGTGGAAGGAAAGCATATTGCCTTTTTCCTCCGACAGCCTGCGGGCGGAACGGATTCTGGACCGGAAATGCTCTGACAGCCGTTTGATATCTTCCTCCCGCATGATTTCCACGTCTTTGGACAGAAGATCCACCAGTTCCCTGGTCCCCAGTTCTTCCTCACTGGCTGCCGGTTTGTTTTTCCAGCGCAGACTCAGAGACAGACCGCTGGAGGTATCCATGGATTCCATGAGCGCATTCATTCTCTCAACCCAGCGCTTGCTGAGGGAAATCCGGCTTCTGATCTTTTTGCTGATGGTATTGGCCAGAATATCCTCAAACAATTCCCGGTCTTTGTCATCCAGAAGCTTTGTCAGGTTTTCGGACTCTGTTTTCAGAGCCGCAAGAAGGGCCTCAAATCCAATGGCTTTTCCCCGATAATTGCAGATGATCTCCAGCCGTCCCGGGGTTAATCCTTTGATTCTTGTATTCGCCCCTTCATAGGATTGGCTGAACAGATAGCGGATGGAGGGACGGTACTCCGCCAGCTGGGCACGGTTTGCATGAAACAGTTCCTGCAGTTTTTCCTGCAGAGCCAGCTTCTGATCTTTTCCGTTCTTTCCCAAAGCAGCAATACAGCTTTCGGCCACCTTTTTCCATGGAATTTCTTTCCCGTCATACACGGAAAGGCTGTCCTGGGCATACACATAAAACAGGGAATATTCCCGGATAAACTGCTGCTTGCAGTATTCTGCATACTCCGAAATCTGCTGCTGTTCTTTTTCCAGCTGCAGCAGGTTTTCTTCTCTCTGCTTTCGTTTTTCCTGATTGCCGGCAATTTTTCCGGCCGCCTGTTCCTTTTCCCCCGGAATTTCTTTTATCCTTCTGATACAATGATCCAGCCGCTCCCGGATTTCCTCATATCCTGTCATGGCAAGCTGTTTTAACACGGCTGCATGCTCACCGGTCTTTTCACGCTCTCTTTTTTCCAGCGTACCGATCTCGTATCGGATTTCATCCAGATCGTCCAGTATGCTTTCCAGCGTTTCTTCCATGGAAGCAAGGGATGACAATGCTGCCAGATATCTGGCATGGGCAGTAATGACATCCGTTAAAAGCTCTTTGTACTCCTCCAGCGCGTTGTCCGCTTCATCAAATACATCTGCTCTGGCAGCCAGACGGCATTTCCGGCATGCTTCCTGCACCAGCAGACTTTTTTCCTTATATTCTTCATATGCCTCCTGGTACTGCTCTTCCAGACCTCTCACACGCCGGTCACATTCCTTATATGCCAGATCCTTTTCATACAGCATTCTGGCGGCAACTTCCAGGTCTTCTCCTTTGGGAAAAGCACGATATTCCTCCAACAGCTTTTTCTGCCGGTTCTGCACACCTTCCCATTGGGCTTCCAGTGCAGCAAGTTTTTCTTTTTCTTTCAGGAATAATTCCTTCAGTTCCTCTATCTTTCTCCGGCGGAATCGCTCTCGGGCTTTGCTTCCGATGAAGCAGGCTTCTCTGGTCCCGGTGATGGTTCCATCCAGCACACCCATATGCCAGCTGCCATCCGGGCGTATGAATGCAGAAGCAGACGAACTTTCATGATCCGGACTTCCATCCGCATTCCATCCCATTCCCGACAGAATGCCGGAGATTCTCTGATAAAACAGAATATCGCATTCCGTATTATCCACATCCAGCAGTTCCGTCAGACAGGGTTTCACCGCTGCTGCATCTCCAAACAGATAGCGATCCGCCGTATCCGGATCATTTTTCATCACCTCATCCCTGTATTCAGCAGGAATCACTAGGGCATCCAGTACCCCCATATGCAGAAGTGCTTCTTCCAGATGATTGATCTGTTCTTCGGAAAGTCCTTCTGCAAAATCAACGGTCTGATAAAATGGAGTAAAAGGGATTTCCTTCGCTGTCAGGTGTTCTCTGTTCCGCAGGACAGCCTCACTGCGCTCCGGTTCCGGTTCCTTTTTATTCTCCCAGTCGGAGATTTCCTGTGAAATCCGATCGACCTCTTCCCTTGCCTCCAGAACTCTGCGCTCACAAAGGTAACTGCAATCCGCCAGTGCTTTATCTGCTTCCTTCCAGAACGGATCGATCTCCGCTGTAATGGAATGATATGTACATCCATGAAAATACTGATCAATGAGATGGCTGATGGTCCGCAATGCATCTTCTCCCAGCTGCAGCTCCTGATTATTCTGGTTCCATCCGGCCACTTCCTCAATCAGTTCACTTTTGATTTCACTGAGCTGCTCATCGTACTGCTTTCGTTCCTTTTCTGCAATGGTACGCTGTTTTCTGGATTCATCCAGACGCATCTCCACCCGGTTCATTTCTTTTGAAGCCTCTTCCATCCGGCTGATCCGCTTTCGTCCATCCTTCACAAGATCATGATACTTTTTCAGTTCTGTCTGATGGAGTTTAAAAGCAAATTCCTGATCCATTCCCTCTTTCAGTTCTGACAGAAAAAAGACACCGTCATCAAAGGGAATCGCTTCCAGAACCTCTTCCATATCAGAAAGTGTTTTCAGAATCTGATCCCGGCAGAGTTCTGCTGCCTCTTCTTCCTTCTTTTTCCTGTTCTGATACGTACGCTCTGCCTCTGTTTTTATATCCAGCTGTTTCTCTTTCTTCTTCAGCTCGATCCGGCACTGCTCCATTTCCCGAAGAAGCGCCTGTTCGGTCTCTTTCAGCCGGGCTGCGTCACTTTGATCCAGGGACCGTTTTTCCTTTTCGCAGAGAGTATACTCCTCTTCCAGTAAATCATACCGTTTCCGGGAATCTTCAATTTCCCGTTTCAGTTCCTCTGTTTCTGCAAGATTGGCTGAAATCTGATTCTCATTTTCTTTTGCTTCCTGAAGAGCTTTTTCATACCATCCGGCCTTGGAAACCAGCATTTCTTCATTATACTGTCTGTACACTCTTCCAATCTGTTCCCCGGCTTTTATGCTTTCCTTCAGATTTTCCAGATTGGTCTGAATGCCATCCATATTTTCAATGGCTTCCGACATGGGCCGCAGATCTTCATCGGATAAGGTCTGAAGGGAATTACTGAGAATCTCATTGATGACCGTGGGCTTGAATTCCTTTGACAGCTTCGGGGTTCGAAGCTGAATCAGGAGATTCAGCAGTTCCTCATATTCACCTTCCGTACGGTACCCGAACAGCTGCTGATTCACGCAGCTTTCATACTCTCTCTGGGAGTCAAACAGACATCCCCCTTCTCCGATCCGGTTTTTCAGTTCCGTCCTGGTGCAGGTCATCCTGCTCTTTTCATCCCGGAACAGGCTGAAATTCTTCCCGATTCTCCGGTTATCACTGATATAAAAATACCAGGTGTCCATTTTTTTATTTTTTCTGGCCCGCATACCGATCCCAAAAGTAATATAGGTATCCGTTTTCCGGCGTTTCAACTCCATATACAGATAGCCGGTCCGCTCTTCTCTGGTATCCTCCTCATCCAGCAGATAATTGCTCATCTTTCGCTCTTTGGAACCAAAGGGATCAATTCGCTCCGGCCGCATATTTCCATCCATCAGAAGTGGGATAAAACTCTGCATGGTAACCGATTTGCCGGATCCATTGGCCCCCCGGAGCAGCATCCTGCCGTCCCGGAAGGAAAACTCTTCCTTATCGTAGAACCAGAAATCAATCAGCCCCACTTTATTGATCTGCCAGACACTATTCAACATTGTCAATTGCCCCTTCCCTGAATTCCTTTGGATAAACTCCCACAATCCTCGTCAGAATCGGATTGAGGATCACTTCGCCGTTTTGTTCCTCGATAAATGTGTGATGCAGCATGTACGTATACACCGTTCTGTAAAATTCATCGGAAAGCATCTCCCGGTACTTCTTTGCAAAACCGCCTCCGCACTCACGCCTGCACTGTTCAACCAGCTGCCGGAACTGTTCCGGAAGCATGGGAATCCTTTCATCCTGAGGAATCGAAATTTTCCCTTCGTCGATCTTATGCCGCAGCAGACTGCCGAAAAGCAGGGTAAAATCCGAAAGAGAATTTTCTTCCGGAAATGCGCTTCCCATACGGCACTCCTCGCCCTGAATTAAGTATGCACTGCTTTTAAACACCTGCAGCTCACAATCCAGATACTGGGAAAAATCAGCGGCAATCATATTCCGGTAATTGCGGATGTAATTAAAATCCTCGTCGGAACTGTCCATGCGATAAACACCCGGGCTCATCAGAAGCCTGCGATATACCCTGTGTCTTCTGACAATTCCCCGATCCTCATTCACATCAAACCAATCCCCGCCTTCAAAATCCTCCGGCCGATTCAGATTGGAAATACTTCTGGTAAAATTCCGCATGAAATAATGGGATACCCCGGTATTCTGATAAAGCACCTCTGCAGAAATATCCCTGATGTAATTTTCATCATTGCCATCATCCACCCGGATCAGACCTTCTCTGACACTGAACTTCAATACCTTTACCAGACATTTTCTCTGATGATACACGGTCCAGTCCACCTGAATCTGACGATACTGTGCCTGTACAAATTCCGTCAGAGATGATAAAACAAACTGTTCTCCTGCCCCTTTATCATCCAGAAACATGAGAACCATACAAAGAAATGCATACTCCAGGGGATCATTGAACTCCTGAATTCCCATCCAGCATTCCGGTCTGGCCGGCAGCTTTTCCATGCGGATCAGAGCAGGATTCACAACAATCTGATATCCCAGCTTTTCCGAAGCGAACTTTCTGATTTCCGGCAATTCATCCCGCACCTGATGGTACAGCTGCGGATCTATCGATTTTAATATCCATCGTCTGGATAATAATAATTCAAATGCATTCATACTATTTCCTGTTCATCT
>JBJELP010000006.1:0-21506 GCA_051879215.1 Lachnospiraceae bacterium | reverse complement strand
AGCTTAACCGCTTCGGCAATCTTGTCCAGATTCATATGTCCCGGAACAATTTCATTATAGGAACATACAATACCTACAAGGGGTTTCTCCAGCTCTTCTTTTGTTAACCCCAGAGCATTGAACAAAGAACGATGGGGTGCCTGCTGCATTCCTGTTTTAACTGCATCACTTTTCATAATCATTTCCTTTCCGGATGAAGGTTTCATTGTAAAGCCTTCATATTATACTTTTTATGCTATTCATACTTTCTGTTTTTCAACTATTCAGCAGAGCATGAGGTATTTCCCTCAATACGTAATTTCACTGAAAATTACAAATGCATGCTGAATGATTACACCTGTTAAATACGTTCTGCGATCAGATCGCCCATCTGAATGGTGCCGACCTTTGTGCAGCCTTCGGACATAATATCCACCGTGCGGTAGCCTTCTTCCAGAACTTTCGAAACAGCAGCTTCCACAGCATCTGCTTCCGCATCCATGTCAAAGGAATAGCGGAGCATCATGGCCGCTGAAAGAATGGTGGCAATGGGATTTGCCAGATCCTTTCCTGCAATATCGGGTGCAGAACCATGGCTGGGTTCATAGAGACCCAGTTTGGATTCACTGAGACTTGCACTGGATAACATGCCAATGGAACCGGTGATCATACTTGCCTCATCTGAAAGAATATCTCCAAACATATTCTCTGTCAGAATCACATCAAACTGTCCGGGATTCATAACCAGCTGCATTGCACAGTTATCAACCAGCATATGTGTCAGCGTTACTTCCGGATAATCCTTCGCAACCTCTTCTGTTACCTTTCTCCACAATCTGGAAGAATCCAGTACATTGGCCTTATCCACACTGATTACCTGTTTCTTTCTCTTCATGGCAATATCAAATGCCTTAACCGCAATACGGCGGATTTCATTCTCATCGTAAGTCAGAGTATCCGTTGCTTTCATCACACCGTTTACTTCTTCGGTATGGCGTTCACCGAAATACAGACCGCCTGTCAGCTCCCTTACAATGACCATATCAAAACCGGTGCCGATGATATCTTCACGAAGGGGACATGCTGCTTTCAGTTCCTTATACAGATAGGCAGGACGAAGATTTGCAAACAGTCCGAGACCTTTTCGAATGGCCAGAAGACCGGCTTCCGGACGAAGATTCGGAGCCACATCATACCATCTGGAATTACCCACATTGCCTCCAACTGCACCAAGCAGTACAGAATCGGATGCCTTTGCAGCTTCCAGTGTTTCTTCTGTAAGGGGTTTTCCGTATGCATCAATGGAACATCCGCCCATCAGCAGCTCTGTATATGAAAACTTGTGGCCATATTTCTCACATACTCTATCGAGAATTTTCTTAGCTTCTCTCACAATTTCGGGACCGATTCCATCCCCGGGAATCAGTGCGATTTTCTTTTCCATAATTGTCTCCTCCTGAAATCTACGAATCTATAATGAAATGATACAAGGGGCAAAAGGTCATGTATTTCATGCTTGCATGATAATACATGACTTTGGGACCCGCAAAACATGAGAAAGCAGCCATTTTTCCTGGAAAAATGAGCGGATTTCGAATGTTTTTAGGATTTCGAGAGCGTAAAACGCGGAGAAATCCGTTTGTATCAAGGGGCAAAACCTTTTGTCCCCATGATCGGATCCATGCTGTTTTTTACATTTTTTCTCAGGGATCTTCTCCGGCACATCGTACGGAATACAATGATTTCTCAACAGTGCGATGTATACAGGTTCCCTATAGTTTACTATAGAATATTCTCATTATCCAGATTCGAATTTATCTAATTCAGCCACTGAATTTCAATATTACATTAAATAATATCTTATTTCTTGAAATATTTCAACCTTTTCTGTTATTTCATCTAAAATTTTTCCCGCTCCGTCTTTGCATTTTTCAGGGACTTTTTACAATAAAACGTGGTGTTTCCACATTGTTCGCTTTTACTATAATAATATTTTATCATTTTTAGAATATGTATTATAAAAAATGGGGTTCCCTGCCATATTTACGTTGTTTTCCATTGCCATCTGACTGTTTTTTATACAGAAGACCCCTCCGCTGCTGTATTGCCATACAGTCCCGCTGATTCAGTTGACTTCTGCTTTTTCTTGTCATATGATGAATGCAGTCAGTACAGCGTTCAAAAATCAGTCAGACCCATAACGCAGTATGAACGATGTACTAAATAACTGCTTTTAAGGAGGACTTTTTATGGAATATACAACATTGGGCAAAACCGGTCTGAAAATTTCCCGGCTGGGTTTCGGCGGAATTCCCATTCAGAGAATTGATGCCGAAGGTACCTGCAGACTGATTGATAAAATGCTGGAAGCAGGAATCAATTATATTGATACAGCCCGTGCTTATACTGTCAGTGAAGAATATCTTGGAAAAGCACTGAAAGGAAGGCGGGATCAGTTTGTTCTGGCGACAAAATGCCGGGCCGAGTCAAAAGAACAGTTTGCTGCCGGTATTGATCTCAGTTTAAAAATGCTCCAGACGGATTATATCGACCTGTATCAGTTCCACAATCCTTCCGTGGCTGATTTTGAAGCAATCATAGCTCCCGGCGGAGCTCTGGAAGCAATGCTGGAAGCGAAAGCTGCCGGAAAAATCGGTCATATCGGAATTACAGCTCACTCTCTGGAAGTATTCAGAAGAGCAACGGAACAGGACTGGGTAGAAACCATCATGTTCCCTTATAACATCGTAGAATCCCAGGGAGAAGAGCTGATTAAGGTATGTCAGGAAAAAAATATCGGTTTCATCGATATGAAACCTATGGCCGGCGGAGCAATTGAAGATGCAGAACTGGCTCTGCGCTACGTCTTTTCCAATCCGGCTGTAACGGTGGCCATCCCCGGTATGGCTGCCATGGAAGAACTGGAGCAGAACATCAAAGCCAGCTCCAACACCGCACCGCTGACTGAGGCAGAGCAGAAAGCCTGTGAAGAGATCCGCAGTTCTCTGGGCAATGACTTCTGCCGCCGCTGCAACTACTGTGCTCCCTGTACTGTCGGCATCAGCATCCCCAGTGTATTCCTCTTTGCAGGATATCTGGAACGCTACAACCTCGCCGACTGGGCAAAAGACCGTTACAACTCTCTGGCTGTCAAAGCAGATGCCTGTGTGGAATGCGGCGAGTGTGAACCCAGATGCCCTTATCACCTTCCCATCAGAGAGAAACTGAAAAAAGTTGCTGCGGAATTTGCAGGCTGTTGAAACATAACTGCAATCTACCCACAATCCGAAATGATTACATAAGGATAAAATGGGGCTGTCGCACTAATTATAATTCGTGCGACAGCCTCATTTTTGTAAATTTCTGAATGTCAATGATTAAGACATCTCCTATGTATCCATCTCCCTTTTCCGGCAGATTCTTTCAGTCACAATCTGACAGCTGATGTTCCTTCCTTTCCAGCATGGAAATTGCCTTCTCCGGCGTATCGCAGATCATCAGCTGATTCAGTACCGATTCTGCAAGAAACCCTTTCTGAACCGTCATCTCCAGTAATTCCATCATCGCATCATAATATCCTTCGGTATTCAGCAAAACGACTGGTTTGTCAAGCTGGCCCAGCTGTTTCAGCGTAAATACCTCAAAGAATTCTTCATAGGTTCCGATGCCGCCTGCCGTTACGATAAACGCATCGGAGATCTGCTCCATATGTTCTTTGCGCTCCCGCATGGTGTCTGTATAAACAAACTCTGTACATTGACCATACAGAACACCGGGGCGATCAAAAAAAGAAGGCGCAACTCCAATCATCTTTCCCTGACAGGAAGCGGCTCCTCTGGCCGCTGCTCCCATCATTCCGGTACATCCTCCACCGAAAACCAGCGTATGTCCGTGTTCTCCGATTAACTTTCCAAGTGCCTCTCCCGCTTCCAGAAACTTCTGATCAATCTGATTGCTGCTGGCTCCGAATACACATATCTTCATATATAAAATCCTTTCGTTTTCCGTAAGTCCCATATTCTTCCAAAGGTGGAATTGGGTCAGAATCAATCCGGGAGATACTCTCAATCGATATACCGATTCCATCAATCCACATCATACCTTCATCCGTATCAAGCTTACTGACCACACCGGATATCGTCTGATACGTTCCCTCTGCCATACCGCCGCTCCCATCACTTCCCGGGTCTGCATGAAAGCTGGTCACCGATATCCGGTCACCCTTTTTCAGTTCAATGAGTTTCCGGTTGATTGCATCCCCTTCTTCCTCAGACAGGTATCTTCGGTTCACTCGCATCTGCTCTTTGGATTGTATCATCTTTTCATACCCGCGCAGCGCTGCAAAGGGAGAAAAAATCTTTGCCCGATCCGAAAGAGCCATCCTCTGTCTGTGAGATTCCGGCCGCTGCATACACAGCATATCTTTATACTTTGCATCCATCGCTTTATGCCTTATGACCTCCAATCTGCCGGTTTCTTTCCATGGCAGTTGCTCCTTCCTGAAGATTCATCCCCTTCAGAATTGCATTTTTTCCATACTTTCCCCTGATATCAATCATGGCATGCTGCAGCTTCCTTTCTTTTTCCTGCCTCTGCCGCATCCTCTCCAGTTCTTCCGGAGCTGTAAATAAATCATACTGAAGGTAAATCTCAGCTTCCTCTTCCGGAATCACATGAAGGAATGTGATATACAATCGGTGAATCCGATATCGGCTGTCAGTTGCCCTGCCATAAACTTCCAGTGCAGCTTTTGTCAGAACTTCCGTTGAAGAACTGTGATTCTCCAGCCGACTGATACCATGTGCCGGTTTTATGGTCTTTTGTCCATAATGATTGGTATGGGTAAGCGGCGTATCCGGAGATACTTTTTTCGAATCATACACAACATCCAGCACAACCGCATCTGTGACCAGACCTTTCTCCACCAGTTCCAGAACCAGAGAATCAACCATCTCCTTTACCACCAGTTCCCCCTGTTCCTTACTGTAACCGCATGGCAGAATCTGTCCGGTTCCAACGGAATTGCTCTCCGGTCTGTAGTTCCTGATATTTTCCATGGTAACAGGCTCCAATCCCCAGGCGTGATCAATCAGGAGTTCTGCATCAATACCGAAAAGGCGGAACAGAAACTCCTCTCCGGACACCGCATCGGGCTTCACCGGATAATCCGGCTTCCATGAATTTCTGTTCAGATAGTTCTTCTGCAGACTCATCCTTGCCACATCTCCCATGGTATACATGCCATGTTCCTCCAGTTTCCGGGCAATTCCCCGGCCCACACGCCAGAAAGCGGTCAACGGTCTGTAATCCCAGAGCTGCTGCCTGTATGACAGTTCGTCAAGCTCTGCAATCCGCACACCGTCCGGATCCGCATCCATATGCTTTGCCACAATATCCATGGCAACCTTGGCAAGATACAGGTTGGTGCCAATACCGGCCGTTGCAGTAATACCTGTCTGATTCAGCACATCGTGAATCATCATAACCGCAAGATCACGGGCTGTCATCCGGGAACCATCCGGATTGTAATACAGCTGCTGATAACCGGTTACATCCATAAATACCTCATCAACACTGTAAACATGAATATCTTCCCTGCTGACATATTTCAGATAGATTTCGTAAATCCGTGCGGAATACTCCATATACAGCTTCATGCGAGGAGGTGCAATGATATATTCGATCTGCTGCCCGGTCTCTGCCCGGATTTCCTGAAGCCGCTGGTTTACTTCAAACAGACGGCATCTTCCCGGAATTCCATATGCTTTCAAAGAAGGGGACACCGCCAGACAGATGGTCTTCTCTGTCCTAGTTTCATCTGCCACAACCAGATTGGTGGTGAGAGCATCCAGCCCCCGCTCCGCACATTCCACAGAAGCATAAAATGATTTCAGATCAATTGCTATATAATTCACTGTATCAACCACCCTGTCTTTATCCGGATTCCTGTCCTGTCAGCGGTTCCCACATACTCCGCAGTTCTTTCAGATCATCATATCAAGAACCTGATCCAGCGGAAGCTGTGTTTTCCGTGCCGTTTCTTCCGGTGTCATGCCGGCCTTCAGAAATCTTCTGGCAACATAATCCAGACTCTCGCCCACTTCTATTACATGATGATCCGGGTCATACAGCCGTACCACTCTCTGTCCCCAGTCATGCTCCATCAACGGATTCACATACGAAATCTGCCAGTCGCTGTGCTCCAGCCTGTCAATAAAAGAATCCATATCATTCTCCTCAAAATAAAGCTCCGCATTATGAGTGCCGTACTCCACTGTTTTCTGAATAAAAGACTCCCATATCCTGCGGTCCTGCAAAACAAGTCCTTCGGTCAGGATCATGTTGCCGCCAAAATCAGTTACCACCTGAAGCCCGAACAGTTCCTGATAAAACTGTCTGGATTTTTCAATATCATCTACTACCAGCAAAACATTCTTTAATTTCATACTTCCTCCATATTTTTTCCATTCAGGCTTCGAATTATCCATCTCCGACCTGACTTCTCCCGACTGATTTCTGCAGGGCACATCTTCCTGTATCTCTTTCTTTATGCGCGAACATATGTTCTTATCTGATTCTATCACATTCTTTTTTTATATACAACTACTTTTTTGAAAAATTTTTCAAAACTCAATTCCGGCCTGTTTTCTCGCCTCATCCAAAATCTCCATCACATCCAGCGTATGCCGCGCACACATCCCAGCCTGTTCAAAGTCCCCTTTTCCTGCCATTTCCGCAAAAACCCTGAGTTCATAATACAGTCTTGGCATACCGTCATTTAAAGAATACACCCGGGAAATACCGCTGTTTTCCGCACAGGTAAAGGTTCCGTAACAATTGGCCGGCTCATCACTGTGAATAAATCCCCTGTCTCCCTGTATATTGATGGACAATGGTGCCTTACAGTCCTTGGCACCGATACAGACAGCCTGAAAATCCGGATATTCCATGGTCAGAATCCCTGAAGTATCGATTCCTCTTTCCACATTGGCAAAATAATGAATCCGCTCCGGCTTTCCGAACAAACCGGTCACATAATGAATATTATAAACATTAATATCCATCAGGGCCCCTCCGGCCTGTTTCGGGTCAAATACCGGCAGAACCGTACCTTCCCTGAACTTATCATACCGACTGGAATACTGAGAAAAATTCAGCTGCACGATTTTAATATTTCCCAAATCCTCAAGCAATTCCCTTGTCTTCTCATAATTCGGCATATACTGATTGGAAATCGCTTCGAAAACCATTACATGATTTTTCTCTGCCAGCTCCACCAGTTCCCTGGCTTCCTGATACGTGCCGGTAAAGGGTTTCTCCACAATAACATGCTTTTTCTGTTCGATGGCTTTTTTTGCAAAGGAATAGTGAAGATGATTGGGCAGCGCCACATACACCACATCCACAGCTTCATCCGCCAGTAATTCGTCATAATCGTGATAA
The DNA here is from genome assembly GCA_051879215.1 of Lachnospiraceae bacterium. Taxonomy (GTDB): domain Bacteria; phylum Bacillota; class Clostridia; order Lachnospirales; family Lachnospiraceae; genus TWA4. Next base: position 14,084 of record JBJELP010000006.1, on the reverse strand, counting down.
ATATAATCAATATCACCCATTTTCTGCAGTTCCTTCAGCCGCTCCATCCGATTCGCACGTCCAAGAATTGCATACATGTTAAATTCTTCTATCCGGCCTGCTGCCTCCAGAAAATCCGGAATAATCATTCCGGCGCCAAGAATTGCCACATTCATCTGTTTCATAGTTTTCTCCATTCTGTTCGATTTTTTACGGTATGTGATTTCCTCTTCTGAGTAAATAATGTGTTTAAAAATTTGCTGTCAAAATAAGCCACCGAAATCTGATCCGATGGCTGTCTAAAAAACGATTATTTATATTTCTACTCTATTTGAAGTTCTTTTGCCAATTCTTCTACTTCTTCAACTGTAATGCCTACCAAATCAGCAATTTCATTTCTCGTCATAATTCTTTTCGCCAATAACTTTTCAGCAAACTCATAACGTTCTTCCTGAACTGCTTCCTTTGCCGCTTCTCTCATCATTTCATCCATGATTTTACACATCTCCGCCACTCCTTCCTCTTTTTCCTTCAAAAATGATGCTCTCTCGGCCAATACTTTATAATACATATCTGCCGGATTGGGACAAGAGAAATCATACATCAGCTTTCCGATTTCTGAATCTTCCCGGCACATCCCGTTTACATACAGGATATGCGATCCATCTCCAAAAATCTGCCCGGTTGTCAGATTTACTCGCTCGATCTGATATACAGGATCCCCCTGCTTCCAGATGTCATTCTCTGTAATAAAAATGACATAGGAATTCGGCAGTTCATCAAACCTTTGCCCTGCATGCAGGTTATCGACATCGATCATACTGGAATGGTATCTGGCACGATGCGGGTCTGCCCCAAAGTCACTTCTCTGGATTTCAATATCATATTTCTTCCCCTGTGAATCCGTTGCATACACATCCAGGCAGACGGAACGGCCTTCCAAATGCCGGATCGTCACCTGTGATTTTGTTTTTTCAACTTTCAGATCCGGTTTGTTCATCAGAATACGCAGAACAAGTTCTGTACAGGGAATGTTTTCATCAAAAAATCTTGTCATATACGTATCATCAAACAGACAGAAACTTTGAAGTTTCTCAATCTTTTCCTGTCTGATCTGCTCTGCCGTCTTCTGTTTTCTCCATGTTCTCAATAAAACACCTGCTTTCTTTATAAATGTACCACAAAAAGTATCATTAAGCAAATAACCCTTTTCCATTTTGTATTTATATTATCTCGTGTTTATTTTTATATCATATTATATTTATTAAGTCAATATTGTAATGAAATATCTTAAATTATATTTTATATTTCATGTTCTGAAACTGCTTTTTCTGATCACAATGAGATCCACTGACAGATTATTCTGTTATAAGTCTGGTTTTTATCCTGCAATCATCATTTTCTTCACAAAAAAGGACCATCAAAATAGCACTCGAAGAATCGTTCTCCTTACTATTCCGATGGTCCTATATTCTGATGTGATTAAAAAAATAATGCCCTGTCGGGTTCTTATTCCATTCCAGCCCCTTCCATCAGACTCCATGAATCTGACAAAAGGGGCCGCTTTAAAATCAGATAAGTTTCAGATACTGGAATGCTTTATACAGACCATCGTTATCCACATCATCTGTGATATAGTCTGCCGCTTCCTTGATTTCCGGTCCGCCGTTGCCCATGGCTACATTATAGGCACACAGTTCGAACATGGATAAATCGATTTTTGCGTCACCGAAGGAAATGGTATTTTCGCTGGATTCGCCCAGATAATCCAGCAGAACCTCAATGGCGTGTTTTTTTGTGATGCCGGTGGGGCCCAGATCTCCATATAAAGCCATTTCACCCTTGCCGCCCCATGTGTTGGCAACCAGCTCAGGGAATTCCTTTTTGGAATCCAGATGATCCTGATAGCTGCTCAGAATAAAGCTGATCTTGTTGACATCATCCCGATACAGATCCTCACCCTGCAGATGAATAAAGGAATTCACAAACTGATATGCACTTTCTTTTGCTTTTGACAGATCCGCACCTTTTCCCTGTGCATACTTCACCATGGTTTCAGGTCCCTGTTCCAGCATATAGTCGTTACAGTACATGCCGCTGTTGGCTTCCAGATAGAAGCCCAGATGTCTTTCATTGCACCAGTCCACAATGTGTTTTACATCTTCTCTGGACAGTCCCTGATGCATAATAACCTTGCCGTTGTCCTCCACGTAGGCACCGTTGCCGCCGATCATGCCATCCAGTTCACAGAGATTTCTCTGCTCAATCTCAGCTTTGGAACAGCCGGTACAGATATATACTTTGTGACCGTTCGCCCTTGCCTGATCCACTGCCTTTGCGGCAGAAACCGGAAGCTTTGCTTCATAATTGATCAAAGTTCCATCCACATCGAGAAATACGATTTTTCTCATAATAAGTCCTCCTGTTGTAAAGATTTATATGAATGCGGTATTGAAAGCAAAAGAATCTGCTCCAATACAGGGACGCATTATATAACGAATCATCTGGTATGACTCACGTTAATTTCTGAGGGTTGCTCTGAGTCTGTCCGGTTTCAGCAGCAGATCCAGCGCATCCTCTGCAGCAGAAACCAGTACATCTGTATGGGACAGCAATGCTGCACAGACTCCTTCCTTCTCCAGCACACCAATGGTCAGATCCGCAATTTTGAACATCAGAACATCATTATATCCATTTCCAATGCAGACGGTCTGTCCTTCCAGTGATTTTACAATTTCTTCTTTGCAGAGTGCGGCACCTTCTCTGGGAAAGGTTTTCACCGTAATCCCCAGATCCTGGCACTGTTTTTTCACAGTTCCATAAGTATCTGCCGTCAGAATATAGACATTCGCTTTCCGTGCCAGACTCCGGATCCTGTCTTTCACCGATTCCGGCAGAATCCCATCCACCGCCAGGGTTCCATTGTAATCCATTACTACATTTTCAATGAAAAGCGGCTCCCTTCCGGGAATATGTATTTCTATCATTTCCGTGCTCCTTTTCCTGTTTCCATCCCAGATTTTCTGTCACAAATTCTTTTATCTAAAATTACTTTATGCCAAATTACTTTATCTCAAATTCTTCTGTCTCAAATTCCTTTATCCGAAATTTCCGCTTAAAAAGTCTCTTGTTTCCTCTTCCTTCGGACTGGTAAACAGCTGCCCGGTATCCGCTGCCTCAATGAGTCTTCCATTATTCAGAAACACTGCCCGGTCCGAGATTCGTCTTGCCTGTTGGATATTATGCGTTACCAATACAATCGTATAGCTTTTTTTCAGTTCCAGAAGCATGTTCTCAATGGCAGCAGTGCTTTTCACATCCAGTGCAGAACAGGGCTCATCCAGCAAAAGCACCTCCGGTTCCACGGTCAGCGCCCTTGCAATGCACAGTCTCTGCTGCTGTCCGCCGGAAAGCTTTCCCGCACTTCGGTTCAGATCATCCTTTACTTCCTCATAAAGTCCGGCAAGCTGCAGCTTCTCTTTCACCAGTTCATCCAGCTTTTTCTTATCTTTTATACCATAATATATCGGTGCATAGGTCATATTTTTATAAATGGAAAATGGAAACGGTGCAGGTATCTGAAAAACCAGACCGATTCGCCGGCGCAGTTCTTCAGTGGAAATTTTGCGGATATTCTGTCCGTTCAGAAGAATTTCCCCGGTCACCTTTGCACTGGGAATTTCCTCCACCATTCCATTGATACTGTGCAGTAAAGTGGATTTTCCGCAGCCGGAAGGACCCAGAATCGCAGTAATCCGATGTGCCGGTATTTCCAGAGAAATATCTTCCAGCACTGCTCTGCCGTCATAAGCGGTTGTCAGATGATTGATTTTCAGTATAGTATCCATATAAAACTCCTGCATATATGATTGCCGACCGGACAGATTCCGGATATGAATTCATGTCAGAACCACAGTTTTTCATCATGAGTTCATCCATGCTTTGTGTCTGCTGCGGGTATACAGAGTGGTCAGCAGATTGCTGATCAGAATAATCGCCATCATGACAAATGCTGTACCATATGCCACATCCAGTGAAGTGGTTCCCTGAGCCACCAGCAGATACAGGTGCATCGGCAATGCCATGGCCGGTTCAAACAATGAATGGGGTACCGATGCATAGGCAACTGCTCCGGTAAAAATCATGGGGGCTGTTGCTCCCATGGCATAACAGCCGCCAAGGATAATGCCGGAAATCAGTTCTCCGCGGCAGGCGGGCAGCACAATTCTGCAAATGGTATACCGACGGGAACAGCCCAAAGCACCGGATGCCCGGATCATTTCCTCCGGCAGTTCCCGGAATGCTTTCTCCGCACGAACTTCTATAAATGGAAGAATCATGATTCCCAGTGCCGTGCCGGTTGAAAGAATACATCTTCCCAGATTGAGATCTCTGACCAGAAAACTATAGGCAAACAACCCCAGCACAATGGATGGAATTCCTGAAATACACTGAATGATCAGGTGCATCATCCGTATTGCTGTCTGGTTTCTGGCATAAAATACCAGCCAGACCGCCGATGCAATGGCCGGAATACTTCCCAGCACAACCGCCGTACCCGTAAAAAACAGACTGCCGATGATGGCAGGAAAAATACCACCCTCCATGCCGAGGACCGCACCTCTGGGGGAATCGGTCAGAAATGTCCAGCTGATGGTTTCATATCCCTGATAAAACACATATCCAAATAAAAAAAGAATGACAGCCGTAATCAGAATCATACTGATCCATGCCCAGATTTTCAGAAATTTGGAAAAAAATTTCATGAACAGCCACCTCATTTACTTACCTGATTATCTTCAGTGCTTTTCTTTTACTTCATCAGTTTTCGCTGCAAAGCAGACACCCCTGTATTAATCACAAACAACAGAAGCATCAGAACCATCCCTGCTCCATACAGGGCATGGTAATGGGTGCTTCCGGCCACGGCCGTTCCCATCTCCAGTGCAATGACGGAAGCAATGGTTTCACTTTTTCCGAACAGACTGGGAAACAGATTGGCATTTCCCATGACCATCATAACCGCCATGGTTTCCCCCATGGCCCTGCCGATTGCCAGAATCATGGCTGTCAGAATATTTCCTGCAGAAGCCGGCAGAACAATCGTCGCAATGGCATACCATCCGGAAATTCCCATCGCTTCGGCAGCCGGTAAGTATCTGTCTTTCGCTTTCAGAATGGACTCCGAACAGGAAGACACCAGATAAGGAAGCAGCATGACTGCCAGCAGCAAAGAAGCGGCCAGCACACAGGATCCGGTATGAACGCCGGCCTTCATGAACAGCTTCACCAGAACCGTAAGTCCCACAAAACCGTAAACAACGGAAGGAATTCCGGCCAGCAGATCGATAAACGGATAAGCCAGACTGCGTATTCGTTCCGAGGCAATGCAGGAAAGCCACAAGGCAGCTCCGATACTGACAAGGAATGACCACAAAATAGCCAGAAACGATACATAAACCGTTGCTGCAATAAAATTGAAAATGCCGAAAGAAGTGGTTCCGGTAAAATCAATGGGCATCCATACCTGACCGAATATAAATTCCCCAGGGCTGACCTCGTCAAAAAGAGGCATCGCCTCCTGTATGATAAAAAAAATGACAAAAGCAAGGGACAGCACTGTCACCGCTGACATCATATAAATAAAGAAAGAAAAAATCTGATTTTTTACTTTTTTCAAAATTTCACCCGGTTTCCATCAAAACGCGCACCGCCGCGCACTAAAAGGATACCGGATATTGTCAGAAACAATATCCGGTATCTGAATCCTATCTTATTCTACTATAAAATTTCTTTACTGTACAGTGAATGCAGGAATATAACCGTTCTTTTCTACTGCATCATAACCTGCCTGAGAGAAAATGTAATCAATAAATGCCTTTTCAGAAGCACTGATAGCATCACCGGTTACAAACATAACAGGACGCTGAATGGTATATGCACCGGAAATAATATTTTCTTCGGTTGCTTCAATTCCATCCACTTTCATGGCTGTCAGAACTTTCTTTTCTGCATTCGCCTTGTTATAAGCACCAAAGCCTGCATAACCGATGCCCCAGGGATCATTTGCAATATTGGTTGCCAGCTCTGTCATGGATGCGGACTGTGTTGCTGATGCGGTTACGGTGCTTTCGCCCATAACTGCCTTCTGGAATACTTCATATGCACCGCCGGACAGGTCACGGATGTAAACGTTGATGGTTTCTGCAGGTAACGAAGCATCTACCTTATCCCAGGTTGTAATTTCACCGGCAAAAATCTGGCGGATGGTATCTGTTGCCATATCATCCATAATACCGCAGATCGGGTTTTCTGCATTAACAGATACGGTCAGCGCATCTCTTGCCACAATATATTCACTGTAATCTGCTCCAAGGGCTTCCTTTTCACTGTCTTTGATTGCACGTGCCAGCATACCGAAGTCTGCTGTCTTTTCAACCGCCGCGCTTACGCCTACACCGGATCCGCCGGGAGCAACATAAATGGAAATATTGGATGCGGGCATGGATGCATCTACTTTATCCCAGGTCACATACTCTTCTGTAAAGGATGATGCCAGTGAAGACATGATCGGATACAGTGATGTGGAACCGCAGAACATGATGGATGACTGGAATTTTTCTTCTGCATTTTCCGCAGTTTCAGTGGGTGCTGCAGTGGTTTCCGGATCCTTTGTTTCTGTCTTGGAACCGCATCCTGCAAGCATACTTACACTCAATGCTGCTGCCATCATCATGGCAAGAATTTTTTTCATTTTCATCGTTTTCCTCCTTCAGGACAATACCTTTCGCTTATGGCTGTCTTTATTGTATCACCGATGAAAAATACAAACCAATTGATTGTATGCATATAACACTGTATCCTATTGAGATCATCAATAATGTTTCTCTTCTATCCGTATACAACAGAACCCAAATTCTCATAAACACAGCAACGAATTCCATAAACACAAAAAAGCAGCCATGTCGTGCAGCTGCTTTTTGTGTTTAGAGAAGATTCACTTATGAAAAAAGAAAGAAAACTTACGAAATACCATGGTCCCCATCATGGTATCGATGAAGGCGTCTGGTCTGTAACTCCTTCATCTGCTTATACTATACACGACAAATATGACCACTGTATGAATGAAATCTTTTCTTTTTCTAAAATTTATAAAATTTTTCGAAACAAAATAAAAAAAGCTTTCAGAAAGATGCACTTTTTTCCGGAAAGCAAAAAAGGACGCTGCCAAAACAACGCCCCCTCCTGTTAATATAAATACAAACTGTTTTCTGCAAAAATATGCATTCCGTCAATTACAAAATTAAACCAGACCCTGAGCCTTCATGGCATCAACAACCTTTTCGAAGCCGGCAATGTTTGCACCTGCTACGAAGTTGCCTTCTACGCCATAACGTTTTGCTGCATCAGAAACCTTAGCATAGATATCCTTCATGATATCTTTCAGCTTGGCATCTACTTCTTCAAATGACCAGCTCAGTCTTGCACTGTTCTGACTCATTTCCAGAGCGGATGTGGCAACACCGCCTGCATTGGCTGCCTTACCGGGCATGAATGCAACACCTTTATCCTGCAGATAATCGGTAGCTTCTCTTGTGGTAGGCATGTTTGCGCCTTCTGCCACCAGATAGCATCCGTTTGCAACCAGCTTTTCAGCATTTTCAAGATTCAGTTCGTTCTGAGTTGCGCAGGGCAGTGCAATATCACACTTGATGGACCAGATACCCTTGCTGCCATTTTCGTCAGCTGTATAAACTGCTGATGCAACCTGATCAGCGTATTCTTTGATACGGCCTCTCTTAACTTCCTTGATATCCTTAACAATATCAAGCTTGATGCCTTCCGGATCATATACATAACCGTTGGAATCGCTCATGGCAACAACCTTTGCTCCCAGCTGCTGTGCTTTTTCTGCAGCATAGATTGCTACGTTGCCGGAACCGGAGATTACAACAGTCTGACCTTCCAGAGTCTTTCCCATTGCCTTCATCATTTCATCAACAATATAAACCAGACCATAACCGGTAGCCTGTGTACGAACCAGAGAACCGCCCCATGTCAGGCCTTTGCCTGTCAGAACGCCTTCATACAGTCCGGTCAGTCTCTTGTACTGACCATACATATAACCGATTTCTCTTCCGCCTACACCGATATCACCTGCAGGTACGTCTTCGTCAGCACCGATATATTTATGCAGCTCTGTCATAAAGCTCTGGCAGAATGCCATAACTTCACGGTCAGATTTGCCTTTGGGATCGAAGTTGGAACCACCTTTGCCGCCGCCGATGGGCAGACCTGTCAGAGAGTTCTTGAAAATCTGTTCAAAACCAAGGAATTTCAGAATGGACTGGTTTACTGTGGGATGGAAACGGAGACCTCCCTTGTAGGGACCGATTGCACTGTTGAACTGTACACGGTAGCCTTTGTTGACCTGAACCTTGCCATTGTCATCGATCCACGGTACGCGGAAAGAAATGATTCTTTCAGGTTCTACCAGACGTTCCAGAAGACCCAGTTTTCTGTATTCTTCTTCGTTCGCATCAATAACCAGTTTTAATGTGTCCAGAACTTCCTTCACTGCCTGATGAAATTCAGGTTCATTGGGATTCTGTGCAACGACTCTTTCGTAAATCTCTTCTGTGTAGCTCATTATTATTCCCTCACTTTTTTAATTAGTACTGTCCGCCCTTAATCAGACAGCCGTGCTTTGAAAGGATCCCTCAGAAGAATCCTCAATATTCACTTGCGGAAATTATACAACTTTCATTTTTATTTGTAAATAAAATCACTTCATTTGTTTAAATTTCAACATTTTGCCAGTTTACCACGCTAAATTTTTTTGTATTTTCTAATTGTTGAAAAATAATTTCTATAGGTTCGTTCACAATAATTGTAAAAATCCGTCCTTATATATGGCAAAATAACAGTGTAGCTTCCATGGCCCTTCACAGGACACTTTTTTCAATTTTTCGAAATCAGCTTTCGTTCCCCCCCGTTTTTGTAACATTCATCCATAAAAAAGGATAAAACAACATTTTTATCAGCGTTTTTATTTCTTGTACATTTTTTCAAGGTGTGATATTCTGTAATCAGTATAGTGTGCAGAAATTAACTGCATACATAGAACAAAATTATTTTTCATACCTCTTCCCGAATTTATAGACCAGGAGGACTTTTTATGTTAACATCCGAACTGGCTGAAGCTTTTTTAAAACGCTTTATCCAATATATTCCCTATCAGATCAGTATCGCCAATGATAAGGGAGTCATCATTGCAAGCAGTGATAAATCACAGATCGGATCCTTCAATGAGATCGCATATAAAATCCTGAAAACAGATAACCTGATGGTTCTTACCGATCATGAATCAGTTAACTATCTCGGTGTTCGCTATGGTGTAAATTCTGCAGTGTTATATCAGGGTGAAAAAATCGGCGTTGTCAGTCTTGCCGGCAATCCTTATGAAGTCCGTGATATGATTTCCATTGTCCGCGTTGCGATGGAACAGATGCTTGAATATGAACTCAGCAAAAATAACGATAATTACCGCGGTAATCTCCGCACACAGTTTATCCATATGTTATTATACGAAGATACAGCTCATACCCGTTCTGAACTGACTTTCCTGAGTTCTCAGCTGGGGTACCGCAGCGACATGATGCGGGTACCGATTCTGATCACATGCTCCATGGATCCCAATCATGATTTTACCAACAGACTTGTTGAAATCTGCAGCAGCGTTACGCCTCAGGACATTGTGATCAAGATGACCATCGGACAGGTTCTTGTTTTCAAGAATTTTGCCGATATGAAAGATGAAATGCTGTTTGATACATATCGAAAAACCATTTCCCAGTATCTGGATCCGATTTTTGAAGAAGTCGGACGACACGATAAAGTAGATGGTGTCAGCTCCTGCGTTTGTCTGGTGGGTACATTCCAGAACCGTCTCGGCTACTATCGAAGCAGCTATAATCACTGTCTGTGGCTCCAGAATCAGCTGGAAGATCACCCCAACCTGATCAGTGCCGCCGATTGTACAGAAGAAGAATCCGAAAAAAACGAACGCAATGCCTCTATTTTCTACTTCTATGACAATATCGGCCATTACGTGAAAAATATTACTCCGCTCCCGGAATTTCATCGAATTTACAATGCCATTGCTGAAGATATTGATGAAGAACAGACCATACGCATTGTGGAAACTCTGGATACCCTGCAGCACCACAATTACAATATGAATTCTGCCAGTCAGGAACTGGGGATTCATAAAAACACTCTGATTTTCCGCTTCAACAAAATCAAGAAAACTTTCAATATCAATCCGATTCAGAATGTGGCAGATCGTGAATTTATCGAGTATCTGGTATATTATCTGAAAACACCGAAGTAATCTAACGGGGCTGTCGCATGCGACAGCCCCGTCTGCTATTCATACAAAAACTGCAAATCCTGCATCTGTGTCATAATTAAAGCAAATCTTTCAAGCAGACCGCATTCTTCCAAATAGAATTCCAGATCGCTGTCTGGTATTCTGCTGATCTCCAGTTTTTGTTTTTCATCTCTTTTAAATAGAAAATAATACGGTTTATCAAGAATCGGCATTACTTTTTCTCCATATTTCGGATATGCAAGAGCCACAAAAGTGTCTCTGATGTGCGGAAGTCCCACAATATCCGCCACCATATACCCATCCAGAGGTGTGCTGACTTTCGTATCCGGATCAACGCCAAATCCTTTTACAGCGGTCACCGGATCCGTGGTATTGCGGATAACAATATGTAGTTTTCCATAAGGGAAAGGTCTGGGAAGCCATCCTGTCACCTCGGGAACCGTATAACTGTGATTTTGTTCTGTATAATAAGAATTCTCCTGAACAATATCCACATGATCCCAAATCAGATGTCTCACACATCGTGGTATTACGTCAAGCAGACGGTATTCCCAGGTATACAGCTGAAATAAATCCACTCTCTGCTGTTCCGAAATCGTACGAAATTCGTTGTTCCGGGTAACCCGGAACATTTCCGCTTTCTGTGTCTGATTATAAGGTACATCCACTTCTAAACCATAAGCATATTTTACCCCACGTTCAATAAAGATATCATAAATCAGATAGGTCGCTCCACCCATTGTCATACTGCAGATAATCTTTCTCGGGGTAACGGACCGGGTTCCCGACTGAATCGCTTTCAGTTTTTCATCATATTTTTTCGATTGTTCCAGAAAAAATTTCGAGGGAGTCATATCGTCTGTCAGTTTTTTCCGATACCACAAATCAGGGAAATCCTGATCCGGTGAAAGCAGTATGGGCTCCTGCTTTTCTTTCTTTTCGGTATTTTCCTGTACACGTTTTTCCATAGGCTGTGTTCCTCCTTTTGTATCAAGTTGATTAATAGATGTTCATTCTGCTTTTCTGACAGTTACTAAACGGTACTTTTATGATAACCCCCCATATACATATTAACAGTATTTCCCAGTGCAGTAAATCCATATTTATAATACATATTTTGAATATCCTATATATTAAAATGATATATAGGAGGCGATTTATATGTATTCGGAGCAGTTAAGTGATACTTTAATCAAACTCAGACTGGAAAAAGGCATCACTGCCCGCGATCTGAGTCTTTCACTCGGCCTGAGTGAATCCTATATTAACAGAGTAGAAAGCAGACGTATGCAGCCGTCTTTTTCTGTATTTTTTGATATCTGTGATTTTTTTGATATCACTCCCGCAGAATTCTTCAGCATAGGCAGTGATCCACTGCTGCGGTCCTCTGATGACAGTGTGGAAATGCTTCATGCGATTAAAAAGCTCCGCTCATTACCTCCCCAGAAAAGAAAACATATTTGCTCTGTAATCCATGATTTGTAATCATATGTATTAATTTATAAAGTAAAAGTCGATGGCAGGTTATCTATAGTCTACCACCGACTTCTATTTTTTTGTGGTCCTTTTTTTCAAAATTCAACAAATTCTTTTTTTCAAAAGTACACGAAAGTGTCTATACCTGTATGTTATACTATTTGTTTAAGAATTATTCCGTTGTCAGAAAAACCAAAAAAAGAGACTGTGTTCCATCGGATGCTTTCATCCTTTCAAACACAGTCTATGAAATAGCCGCAGAAAACAGTCCCGGTAAGTGTACTGTTTTTACAGTTCTCTGATTCTTCTCAGTGCTTCTTCTGTATTCTCCGCACTGCCGAATCCTGTCAGACGGAAATATCCTTCTCCGCAGGAACCGAATCCGGAACCGGGTGTACCAACCACATTGGCCTTCTCGAGCAGATAATCAAAGAATTCCCATGATGTCATCTGTCCCGGAGTCTTCAGCCATACATAAGGTGCGTTGACACCACCGGAAACGGTATATCCCATATCTGCCAGAGCAGTACGAATGGTCTGTGCATTTTTCATATAGTATGCAACCTGTTCCTGGGTCTGCTGTCTGCCTTCCGGTGTATAAACAGCTGCACCTGCAGCCTGTACAATATAGGAAACACCGTTCATGGTATTTTCCTGATGCTTTGTCCACAGCATGTGCAGAGACACACCATCACGAATCAGATCTTTGGGAATTACCGTAAAACCAAGTCTGGTACCGGTAAATCCGGCATTTTTAGAGAAAGAACGCATTTCAATGGCGCATGTTCTTGCACCTTCGCATTCATAGATGGATCGGGGCACATCTGCCTCTGTAATATATGCTTCATATGCTGCATCATAGATAATAACAGCACCAACTTTGTTAGCATAATCAACCCATTCCTGCAGCTGTGACTTTGTTACAGTTGCACCGGTGGGGTTATTGGGGAAACACAGATAGATAACGTCCGGTCTCTCTGCAGGGAATTCCGGGGCAAAATTGTTGGAAGCATAACAGGGGAGATAAATCAGGTTGCTCCACTGTCCTTTTTCCGCAATATAATCGCCGGCACGGCCTGCCATGGCATTGGAATCCACATAAACAGGATATACAGGATTGCATACTGCAATCTTCGCATCTGTACTGAAAATATCACCAAGATCCGCAGAATCACATTTCGCACCGTCATTGACAAAAATCTCATCAACGGAAATGTTCAGTCCTCTGCCTGTATAATCTCCCGCTGCAATTGCCTGACGCAGAAAATCATATCCTTCATAATCAGGATAGCCCTTTACTGTACTGCCCATTTCGTCTGCAGCCTTATGCATTGCTTCCACAATTGCAGGGGCAAGGGGCAGGGAAACATCACCGATACCAAGACGAACAATCGACTTTTCCGGATGTGCTTCTGAATATTCTTTCACTTTGCGTCCGATGGTTGCAAATAAATAACTTCCGGGTAATTTCAGATAATTTTTATTAATCATAGTTTTTCTCCTTCACATTATTTTTCATTCGACAATCTGATACAGAATTCAACCCACGTATTGATCAGAAAAATATTTTATAATTTTTAGTTAAATAATCTTAACATATAACCGGCCTTACAGAATTGTAAAAATCGGAATATTTTCATACTGCCGGACACATGAATCCATGATCCGGTTCATAAACGGGTACAAAAAATCCACATCTGCTGTCTCCGGCAGATGTGGATTTCAGTTTATCTGTAGTATCACGCGTGCCCTTCAGGGTATGGAGGCATAAAAATACATGCAGGCATGTATTTTAGTCCATTTGCCCCTTGGCTCATATTATTCGCTGATTACAGCCTTACGAACCTTATCTCTTACAGGTAATACAAATGTAGGAGAAACAGAAAGTTCATCAACACCCATCTTCAGGAAGGTTTCAGTCAGCTCCAGATCCGCTCCGAGCTCACCACAGATACCTACCCATGCACCACCCTTATGACCATTGTCGATGATCATCTGCAGTGCTCTTAAAACTGCAGGATGGTGAGGATTGTAGAACTTATCCAGTTTCGGATTCTGACGGTCAATTGCCAGTGTATACTGTGTCAGATCGTTGGTACCCACTGAGAAGAAATCAACTTCTCTGCCCAGTTCTTCACTGATAAATACAGCTGCGGGAGTTTCGATCATAACACCGATTTCAATATCTTCCTTAAAGGAAATGCCTTCGTTTCTCAGTTCATCTTTGACACTTTCC
>JBJELP010000005.1:12424-21787 GCA_051879215.1 Lachnospiraceae bacterium | reverse complement strand
GTAGAGCACTTGACTTTTAATCAAGTTGTCCGGGGTTCGAGTCCCCGGTGTCTCATGAACAGGCATCAGTCGCAGGACTGATGCTTTTTTTCTTTTCTGCCATATTTAGAAGAATGTCCATCAGACTGCCATGGACATTTTATGGAATTTATGCGACAATAAGATTATACGTTTCGTAAGCGTTGATTTGATTTAAAAATTATTTCTCTGCAGATGAGTTCGGCATCTGATATCTATCGCATGTATTCGTATGGAATTTATAAAAATTTACTTGTAATTCGAAATTAACATTGCTATAATAGAACATAAGTTCTCTTTTAAAGACCTGGGAGACTGTAAAATGAGTGTACTAAAGACATTTTGGGATGAAATGGGTCATTATAATGAACTGAAACTGCATACCTTTATGGAAGGGATGCTGATACCGGTGGAAGAAGTCCCGGACCCTATTTTTTCAAGAAATATTCTTGGGGAAGGAATCGCTGTGATTCCGGAAGGATCACTTCTGATATCACCGATAGATGGGATTGTCAGACATATACTGCGTTCTGCACATTCCTGCTGCATCGAGGGGGCAAGAGGGATTGAACTGCTTCTGCATATCGGATTGAATACCGTTGAAATGAATGGACGCGGATTCAGGCTGATGGTAAACGAAGGGCAGGAAGTGAAAGCCGGAGATCCATTAATCCGGTTTTCAATTGAAGAGATTGCGGAATCCGGCTATTCTCCGACTTCTGTGCTGGTCATTACGGAGATGGGTGAATATGATAAAGTAAAATTCGCTCCTTACGGGTCCGTAAAAAAAGGAGATATTATTGCACAGATCCGATAGGACAGTTCTGGCAGCAGCGGGAAACGTATGGCAGCAAGACAGCGGTGCATTCATTTTTTCGCAATAAAAAAGGTGGGTTAATATCGAATCGATAAATAAAAGGATTCCGGGATATACTGTTTGAGAGAAGCTGTATAAGCTTATACTGGGCGAACCGGAAGCCGGAGGAGTCAGTCATTTTGTTTTATTCAGAAGAAATTGTTGATGAAGTGAGCAGGGCCAATGATATTGTGGATATTATTGGTCAGTATGTAAAGCTGAAGCGTCAGGGAAGCCGTTATACGGGACTTTGTCCTTTTCATAATGAAAAGACACCGTCCTTTTCGGTATCCGGTGATATGCAGCTGTACCATTGTTTCGGATGTGGTGCCGGCGGTAATGTGTATACTTTTGTAATGGAGTATGAAAGTTATTCGTTTCAGGAAGCGATAGAATATCTTGCAGACAGGGCAGGCATCACGCTTCCGAAAGATGACAGCAATAGGGACAGAGCAGAGGACAGCCGAAGAAAACGGATGCTGGAAGTGAATAAGCTGGCGGCAAGATATTTTTACTATCAGCTGCGTTCGAAGCAGGGGGCAAGGGCATACCAGTATCTGAGGGGACGTGGTTTGTCCGATGAGACCATTACAGGATTCGGCCTGGGGTATTCCAATATTGCCTGGGATGAACTGTATCGTTTTCTGAAACAGAAGGGATATGAGGATCAGCTTCTGGCAGACTGCGGTCTGATCCGGGTGGATCAGAAAGGTGCCCATGACCTGTTCAGGAACAGAGTGATGTTCCCGATTATGGATGTGAACAACCGGGTGATCGGTTTTGGAGGGCGTGTTCTGGGTGATGGTGTGCCGAAGTATCTGAATTCACCGGAAACCAGATTATTTGATAAAAGCCGTAATCTTTATGGACTGCATGCAGCTAAAAAGGCCAGAAAGGATTATTTTCTTTTATGTGAAGGATATATGGATGTTATTGCACTGCATCAGGCCGGTTTTACCAATGCGGTTGCGTCTTTGGGAACCGCTTTTACGCTTCAGCATGCCATTCTGATGAAGCGGTATGTAAAACAGGTGATACTGACATTTGACAGTGATCAGGCAGGGGTGAATGCTGCATTGCGTGCAATCCCCATTCTGAAACGGGCCGGGTTGTCGGTGAAGGTGCTGAATATGAGGCCGTACAAAGATCCGGATGAGTTCATAAAAGCTGAGGGTGCAGAGGCTTATGAAGAGAGGATTCAAAAGGCACAGAACAGTTTTCTGTATGAAATTGGCATACTTCGATCCAGGTTTGACTTCAGAGATCCGGAGCAGAAAACGACTTTTCAGACAGAGACGGCGAAAAAGCTTCTGGAATTTGATGATGAAATGGAGCGAAGCAATTATATAGATGCCGTTGCCCTTGAGTATGAGATGAATGCCGCCAGCCTCAGGAGGAAGGTAAATCAGATGGGAGCAGGGCTTCTTCCGGGAGATCATTATGGAACCGATCCGGAAGATCCTGTGGAAAAAAGACGTATTGAAAGGAAAAAGCAGAAAGATACGTCCGAAAAAAAAGCCCAGAGGATGCTGCTGTCATATCTGGTGGCATATCCGGCGGTTTATAAACAGATTGAAGGGCTGGTGGATACTTCGGATTTTACAGAACCGGGGTATAAGGAACTGGCCGCCATGATCTTTGAACGACTGAAGAACAATGAACCGGTCAATCCGTCGGAATTGACCAATCATTTTATTGCCCGACATCCTGATGAAACGGTGGGGCAGTCATCCGGACAGTCGGAAGAAGGTCAGGAATATCAGGTTATATCGGAAATCTTCCATTCAGGACTGGGAGAATCCGTTTCAAAAGAGGAAACAGAAAAGATTTTTACGGATCTTGTCCGTAAAGTAAAGTCTGACAGCCTGCGCATGATGGGAAGAGATACCTCGGATCTGGCAGCTTTTCAGGAAATCGTAAAGATGCAGGAAAGGCTGCGCAGACTTCGTATTTCTCTGTAAAATGGCATAAAGTCTTTTGAAACGGGTTACACTATAGTCAGTGCGGCCCTGTAAGGAGGATATGATGAGTGGAATAAATCAGAAGTTCAGAGACAGATTACAGGAACTGCTGCAAATTGCAGGAAAGAATGACAGCCATATCAGTTATGAGGAGATACTGGATTTCTTTGCTGAAGATGATTTGAATGGAGAGGAGCTGGATGCAATTCTGGACTGTCTGGATACTCATAAAATTATTGTAGAAGATCCTGCGAGAAATCAGGAGATTCCCTTTGAAGAGGATTATACGGAGGAGAACGACTGCAGTGATGATAACAGCAGATGGGATTCGGCGGATCCCGATTGGGAAGTACCTTTATCTGAACCTTCTGTAACACAGGATCCGGTAAAGATGTATCTGAAGGAAATCGGTAAAGTACCGCTGCTGTCAGGGGAGGAAGAACTGGAACTGGCAGCAAAAGCTGCAGAAGGAGATGAAGAAGCCAGAAAAAAGCTGGCAGAAAGCAATCTGCGTCTGGTGGTCAGCATCGCAAAGCATTATACAGGGCGTGGAATGCAGCTTCTGGATCTGATACAGGAGGGAAACCTTGGACTGATCAAAGCTGTGGAAAAGTTTGATTATACAAGAGGATATAAATTCAGTACCTATGCAACATGGTGGATACGGCAGGCCATCACCAGGGCTATTGCGGATCAGTCCCGTACCATTCGGATTCCGGTTCATATGGTAGAAACCATTAACCGTCTGATCCGTACTTCCAGACAGATGGTGCAGGAACTGGGAAGGGAACCCAGTGTGGAAGAACTGGCCAAACGTCTGGATATGCCGGTATCCAGAGTTGCCGAGATTATGAAAAATTCTCAGGATCCGGTTTCTCTGGAATCCCCGGTGGGTGAAGAAGAGGAAAGTCATCTGGGTGATTTTCTTGCAGATGAAAATGTGGAAGTGCCCATGGAGGCAGCAACCAATGTGATGCTGAAGGAACAGCTGGAAGAGGTTCTGGATACACTGACCAACAGAGAACAGCAGGTGATCAGTCTCCGGTTCGGTCTGTACGATGGTCAGGCCAGAACACTGGAAGAGGTTGGAAAGGATTTTAATGTAACGAGAGAAAGAATTCGTCAGATTGAGGCGAAGGCACTTCGAAAGCTCAGACATCCCAGCAGAAGCTGCAAACTGCGGGACTTTCTGGAGCCATGAGATATAGGATAAACAGACCGGTAAAACCGGAAAGGAAGGGAAGGTTCAGAAATTCATGAATCTATCAATCAGATTACAGACGATAGCGGATATGGTACCGGCAGGGGCAAAGATGGCAGATATCGGAACCGATCACGGTCATCTGCCCATTTGTCTGGTACAGTCCGGCAAAATCAGACATGCCGTGGCCATGGATGTGGGGGAAGGTCCATTATCCAGGGCACAGCACGCAATTCGCCAATGTCATCTGACAAAACATATAGAAACACGATTATCCGACGGAGCAGCGGGTCTGATACCGGGAGAGGTGGATACCATTGTAATTGCCGGTATGGGCGGTGCTCTGATTCAGAAAATCATGGGAGAAGGAAGACATATGTGGGACAGTGTGTCCCACTGGATTATTTCTCCCCAGAGTGAGCAGGGGGAGACAAGACACTGGCTGGAACAGAATGGATTCTGCATAGCCGGAGAAGATATGGTTCTGGATGGCGGGAAATATTATGTGATAATGGATGTCATCCGCGGAACAATGTGCTATGAATATGAATATGAATATACATATGGATCAGAACTGATCCGGAACAGGCATCCGGTATTGCAGGAATATCTGAAAAAAGAGCAGGAAAAGATAAAAGAACTGCTTTCTGCACTGGAACAGAAAACCGGCGGTCAGAGGGATGAAAACTCAGATACACGTCTGCATGTCAGAATGGAAGAATTGCAGGATCGTTACAGTCAGGCTCTTGCAGCATGGAATGCCATGCAGAACTGTCAGCTGTAACCGGAAAATACAATGAGAGGAAGAATGGAATTATGGATATAAAAGATTTTGTGGATTTTCTGAACAGAGAGATTCCTTTAAACTATGCATGCGACTGGGATAATTCCGGTCTGCAGGTGGGACATATGGGAAAAGAGATTCATCGGGTTTATATTGCACTGGATGCCACGGAAGAAGTGGTATATGATGCAGCTGTACAGCGATGTGATTTTCTGCTGACTCACCATCCCCTTCTTTTTAAGGGGATCAAGCAGGTTACCGGAGATACTTCCATAGGAAGAAAACTGTATATGCTGATCGGCAATGATATTGCATGCTATTCGGCACATACCAGTTTTGATGCAATGCCGGGTGGTATGGGTGAACTGGCAGGGGCCCTGCTTCAGCTGGGATGCTGTTCTCCTCTGGAAGATATGAGCGGTCATCTGGAGGATCCATGGGGCATTGGTGTGGCAGGTAATCTGAGGCAGCCGCTTACTTTAATGGAATTTGCAGATTATGTAAAACAGATTTTCAGCCTGAAGCAGGTGAACATTTTTTCTGCCCATTCACCGGAGAAGAAAATCAGCCGTGTTGCAGTATGTCCCGGTTCCGGCCGCTCCATGCTGAATGAAGTAATTGCTTCACCGGCGGATGTCTTTCTGACCGGAGATATCGGACATCATGAGGGAATTGACTGTGTGGATATGGGCATATCCGTTATTGATGCCGGACATTTCGGCCTTGAAAAAATCTTTGTGCCGATCATGGCGGATAAAATCAGAAGAGCGTTTCCTGAGCTGGAAATTGTCACTGCAAGACCGGCATCACCTTTTACAGTGTATTAATATGATGAGCCACGCAACCATTTTTTCTGAAAAAAATGAGCGGATTTCGAATGTTTGAGTCGATTTTGAGGGTATTGTTTGAAACAGGGTGTAGAAATCGGAAATCCATAATGGGGAGGGGAACCAATGCTGAAATTAATGATTGACGGACTGGAAGAACAGTGTGTGGAAGGAACAACCTATCTGGAACTGGCAAAGCGATATCAGAAAAACTATGTGCATGACATTGTACTGGCAAGTCAGGGCGGATATTTATGCGAACTCAATAAAGAAATTGAACGGGATGGAGTCATCACCTTTCTGACCGCAGAGAATAAATCGGGGATGAAGACCTATCATAGAAGTGTTCTGTTTCTGTTTCTGAAGGCATTTTATCAGACCGTGGGACATGAAAAAGTAACCAATGTGCGGGTATTGTTTTCTGTTAGAAAGGGGCTTCTGATTGAAGTGGAAGCGGAGGTCCCTGTGAATCAGGAACTTCTTGATCAGGTGAAGATCCACATGCAGGAAATCGTGGAACAGAATCTTCCGATTGTAAAGCGGACCATGCACACAAGAAAGGCTATTGAGATTTTTGATTCGCATAAGATGAAAAGCAAAGCAGATCTTTTCCGTTTCCGCAGATCATCCAGTGTGAACGTGTACCGTCTGGAAGATTTCGAAAACTATTTCTACGGCTATATGGTACCTTCCACCGGTTATCTGAAATATTTCGATCTCTGTATGTACGGAGATTATGTGGTACTTCAGCTGCCGGATGTTTCCGAACCGGAAGTAATTCCGCCCTTTATGCCGCAGGAAAAGCTGTATGCTGCACTGCTTCGGTCTGTGAGCTGGAAAAAAATGCTGGGGGTCAATACCGTTGGCGACCTGAATCAGATCATTTCAAAAGGGGATATTACAGAGCTGATTCTGGTACAGGAAGCGCTGCAGGAGAAGCGTCTGGCAGATATTGCACAGGAAATTGCATCCCGCCCGGAAATAAAATTTGTTATGATTGCAGGTCCTTCTTCATCGGGAAAGACGACCACCAGCCGGAGACTGGGAATTCAGCTGAAAGCCCATGGACTGAATCCATGTCCGATTTCTGTGGATAATTATTTTGTGGAAAGAGAGCGGACACCGAAGGATGAAAATGGAGAATACGATTTTGAGTGTCTGGAAGCACTGGATATCGAACAGTTCAATGCAGATATGTGTGATCTTCTGGATGGAAAGGAAGTTGTGCTGCCCACTTACAATTTTGTTTCCGGAAAACGGGAGTACAAAAGCGAACCCATGAAACTGGGAAAAGAAGATATCCTTGTCATCGAAGGAATTCATGCTCTGAATGATGCCATGTCATATAAACTTCCGAAAGAAAGTAAATTCCGTATCTATCTGAGTGCCCTGACCCAGCTGAATATTGATGAGCATAATCGAATTCCGACCACAGATGGAAGACTGATCCGGAGAATGGTCAGGGATGCCAGAACAAGGGGAGCATCTGCCCAGGATACCATTAAAAGATGGGATTCTGTCCGACATGGAGAGGAAAATAATATTTTCCCTTATCAGGAGGATGCAGATGTGGTATTTGACTCTTCACTGATTTATGAACTGGCGGTACTGAAAGCCTATGCAGAGCCTCTCCTGCTCCAGATTCCTCCGGAAAGTGCAGAGGGAGCAGAAGCAAGAAGGCTGCTGAAGTTTTTTGATTATTTTCTTGGCGTGGGTACAGAAAACATACCCATCAATTCCATATTGCGTGAATTCGTAGGCGGAAGCTGTTTCCAGGTATAAACAGACATTTCCGTTCAGGATGCTAATCAGCAGAGGTGTTGTGGAAAAATGCATAAACACTTTCTGCTGATTTTTTATTCATTCCGGAGACGGAAGACAGTTCTTCCACGGAAGCATTTCGGATTTCCTCCAGAGAGGTATACTGTTTCATTAGAGCTTTCCTTCTGGTGGGTCCGATGCCGGGGATGTCATCCAGAATCGAATGAACCTGTGATTTGCTTCGGAGACTGCGGTGGAATTCAATGGCAAAGCGGTGTGCTTCATCCTGAATCCGGGTAATCAGACGAAAACCTTCCGAGTGGGTATCGATATCCATTTCTACATTATTGTAATAAAGACCACGGGTATTATGATGGTCATCTTTTACCATACCGCAGACAGGGATATCCAGCTTCAGCTCTGCAAGAACACTCAAAGCAATATTTACCTGACCGCGGCCGCCGTCCATCAGGATCAGATCCGGGAATTTGCTGAAGCTGGTCAGGGAATTTTCCTCTCCGGATTCTTTTTCATTCAAACCATGGGTAAAACGTCTTGTCAGCACCTCACGCATGGAAGCATAGTCATCCGGTCCGGCTACACTTCGGATTCGGAATTTTCGATAGTCACTGCGTTTTGCCTTTCCATTTTCAAATACTACCATGGATCCCACTGATTCAAAACCGCTGATATTGGAAATATCAAAGGCTTCCATTCGCCGGATTTCCGGAAGAGAAAGCAACCCTGCAATTTCAGCACATGCACCAAGGGTACGCTGTTCTTCTCTGCGGGCTTTTTCCCTGCCCTGTTCCAGAATAATAGAAGCATTTTTTTCTGCCAGTTTCATCAATCGGGCCTTTTCTCCTCTCTGCGGGACATGACACACAACTTTGGAGCCCCGTCGTTCTGAAAGCCATTTTTCAATGAGTGTACTGTCTGCTATCGGAAGCATCAGAAGCAGTTCTCCGGGGATGTAGGGAGTACCGGCGTAAAACTGTTTGACAAATTCATTCAGAACCTGGGCAGGCGTGTCATCTTCCGCTGCCTTCAGACGAAAATGATCCCGTCCGATCAGGTGTCCGTCACGAACAAAGAACATCTGAACCACAGCATCATATCCTTCTGAAGCAATGGCAATGATATCCCGGTCATCATGCTGATTTTCCGCATTGATTTTCTGCTTTTCCTCGATTTTCTGAACAGAATAAAGCAGGTCACGAATCTGGGCAGCTTTTTCAAAATCCATATCTTCGGCTGCCTTCATCATGCGGTCAGTGAGAATCTGTTCCACTTTTTTATGATTGCGCCCTTCCAGAAAATTCAGAGCTTCCTGAATCTGTTCCATATATTTTTCACGACTGATATTGCCCTGACAGGGCGCGCTGCACTGTACCAGATGATGGTTCAGACAGGGACGCTGTCCGCAGGGGCTGCCGTCAAGGGATTTGCTGCAGGTACGAAGCTGAAACAGTTTGTGCAGCAGATCAATGGTATTTTTTACAGATTCTGAACTGGTATATGGACCGAAATAACGGGAGTGATCCTTTTTCCGGTCTCTGGAAAAAAGAATCCGGGGGAAGGTTTCACCCAGTGTCACTTTAATGTAAGGATAGGTTTTATCATCCTTCAGCAGTGTATTATATCGGGGCCGGTGTTCTTTGATCAGATTATTTTCCAGAACCAGAGCCTCCAGTTCCGAATCCGTCAGAATATATTCAAACCAGCAGATGTTGGATACCATATGCAGGATTTTGGCCGTCTTATTGCGGCTGCTCTGAAAATACTGCCGCACCCGGTTTTTCAGACTGATGGCTTTGCCAATATATATGATTTCATCCTTATCATTGTGCATAAGATACACACCTGGATGATCGGGAAGTTTTTTTAATTCTTCGTCAATATCGAAAAAATCCATGGCAGAGAGTTCCTTTTCTATACGTCATTGATGGCGGTTC
>JBJELP010000005.1:0-12324 GCA_051879215.1 Lachnospiraceae bacterium | reverse complement strand
AAATTGGTTATCTGCTACATTGTATCAGTATCCGGAGTATCATACAAGTGGAAAAGATGGTTTCTATGATTACAGTGATTATGCAAAGAAAGATGTGCTATTGAGAAAACACTTGACTTTTTATAACTATTATTATAGTCTGTTAATAAGGATTATATTTATAGGAGGGTTTCTTTGGGAGATAAGGATATTTCTGAAAAAGCATTGTTACGATATACAGATGTATTCGCAGATGTGGTGAACGTGCTTTTGTTTAACGGGGAGCAGCGTATTCTGCCAGATGACTTGACAGAAGCCGATCCACATACGTATTATAATGGTAAACAGAGACAGAACGTACAGATTCAGGATATTGTTAAGTACTGGAAGAAAGAGAATATCCAAATTGCCTGCATCGGATTTGAAAATCAGACATCCGTTGATCCGAATATGGTGTTTCGAGTGATTAGCTATGATGGTGCCCGCTACCGCGCACAATTGAATCAGGAGCTGAAGCATTTCTATCCGGTTATTACTCTGGTCTTATATTATGGCAACAAAAATCCCTGGCAGGCACCCTGTTCGATTCATGAACGATTACATATTCCGAAGGAGTTAAAGCCGTACGTAAGTGATTACAGTATCAATCTTTTTGATATTGCATATCTTTCAGAAGATACTGTCTCAAAGTTTCAAAGTGACTTTCAGATTGTTGTTGATTATTTTGTACAGAAACGATTATATGATGACTACAAACCGTCGGAGAAACAGATTCAGCATGTGGAGGAAACACTTTTTTTGTTATCCGCCATATCAGATGACAGACGCTTTGAAGAAATAACTTTCAACCGGGATGAGGAGGTGCCGCATAATATGTGTGAAGTATTAGATCGAGTTGAGCAGAGAGGATTTCAGGCCGGATATGAACAAGGTATTGAACAGGGTAAGGAGCAAGGTAAGGAGCAGGGAATTGAGATTGGCACAGAGCGTGGCAGGAAACAGGAGCGGATCCATTCTCTTCTCGCCTTAATGTCTGCTCTCCATCTTGCACCAGATCAGGCCATGGATATTCTTCAGATTCCTGAATCGGAACGGGAGTATTATATGGAACGACTTTCATTGTAGACAAAATGTCAGTTGTTAGCTGGTAAGACAGAAGAAGCTGTCGGCATGTGCATTGACACAAACCGACAGCTTTTTAAATTATTTGAAAATAAACGGAATTCAAAAAAACTATTGAAAACTATCCGAGAATCTTCTTCAGATCTTCTTCCGGTGTGCTGATGGGAGTCAGAGCAAAATTTTCCACCAGAACATTCAGTACCGCAGGTGAAACACATGCAGGGAGAGAAGGTCCGATATAGATATTTTTGATGCCCAGATAAAGCAGAGAAAGAAGGATTGCCACAGCTTTCTGTTCATACCAGGACAGTACCAGCGTCAGAGGCAGATCGTTCACACCGCAGCCGAATGCTTCTGCCAGGGCGGAAGCAACTTTGATGGCACTGTATGCATCGTTGCATTGTCCCACATCCATCAGACGGGGAAGACCGCCCAGGGTTCCCAGATCCAGATCATTGAAACGGAATTTTCCGCATGCCAGAGTCAGAACAAGGGTGTTGTCCGGTGTCTGTTCTACAAATTCTTTATAATAGGAACGGTTGTTTCGAACACCATCGCAGCCGCCCACCAGGAAGATATGCTTTAGCGCACCGGCTTTTACTGCTTCGATTACCGTATCAGCTGCGGAAAGAATGGTTTCATGTCCGAAACCGGTTGTCATCTGTGTACCGCCGTTGGCACCTGTAAACTGTTTCTCTTCATCGAAACCGCCAAGTTCCAGAGCTTTTTCAATGACAGCGGAAAAATCCTTTGTTCCGTCAGTTTCTTCAGCTATGGATACCATACCCGGATAGCTGACAGCTCCCGTGGTAAATACGCGGTCGGAGTAGCTGGTCTTTGGAGGAACCAGACAGTTGGTTGTGAACAGGATGGGAGCAGGAAGCGCATCAAATTCCTTACGCTGATTCTGCCATGCAGTACCATAATGTCCTTTCAGGTGGGAATACTTTTTCAGCTCGGAATAAGCATGGGCAGGAAGCATTTCACCATGGGTATAGATGTTGATTCCTTTGCCTTCTGTCTGGTCCAGAAGCATTTTCAGATCCTTCAGATCATGACCGGTGATCACGATGAAAGGTCCTTTTTCAATGCTGAGATTTACTGTGGTGGGAGAAGGAACACCGTAGCAGGTACGATTTGCCTTATCCAGCAGTTCCATACATTTCAGATTGATACGTCCAACCTCCAGCACTTCAGGAAGCAGCTTGTCCATACCCAGATCTTCCCCGATATAAAACATGCCTTTATAGATGCCATCCATAATTTCCTGATCCATATATCCAAGAACCATGGCATGATATGCATAGGCAGCAACACCGCGAAGACCAAAAAGAATCAGTGACTTCAGAGAACGGATATCTTCCTGATCGTTCCACAGAAGATTCATATCATAGTTATCTTTTCTTCCGCAGGGTTCCGCACAATCCGCACAGTCTGCGGTCAGAAGTGCCTTTTCTTTCTCTGCACGGTCAATCAGTTTCAGAAGAGCATCCTGATCAAAGCTTACATTGGTAAGCGTTGCAAATAACCCTTCCACCATGATACGTGCTGTCTGATCCGTAGGGGCTACATCATTGGAATCGGTGCAGCGGGCCAATCCGATCAGAGTACCGGTCAGCTGATCCTGCAGAGCAGCAACATCAGCGGTTTTACCGCAGACACCTGCCGCCTTTGTACACGCGGTACAGCCTGCAGTCTGTTCACATTGAAAACAAAACATATTTTCCATCATAAAATACCTCCTGTATGTTTTCCTGTATTTTCGAAAATCCACATATGAAATACCAGGGTCAAAGGTCAAAGGCTTTTGATCCCCAACATCATATATAAAAGACTTTAAAAGTACATATATTTTCTGAATCTGCATAGTTCTGTCAGCAGATGGTATGATTCAAGGCTAAAAAGGTCATGTGTTTCATGCCTTACAAGGATACTATACAGGACCGAAGTGAAAAAATCGGTTGCTTTTACCACGATGATACAGCTTGTAATCTGCAAGCCATTTTTTTCATCCATAAATCAGGATCGTTGTGCATTTTCCGCTAATCAGAATCGCTGTGCATTCTCCGCTCCCCTCAGGTGGGCTTTTATGTGGTCCACCGAACCATCTGCCCTCGCGGAGTGTTTATCTCGGTCAGAGATTGATTGAATTCCCATTGAGATAAAAATTGGATATTATTACACTTCTTCCAACTGTTTTATCCAATCCATTTATTCTTTTTCCATAAAAGTTGTATTTTTGGATATATTTGATTTGCTTCAGCTTCTTTTAGCCAATTTTCGGTTCTCAGAATCGCTTTTTTTCTAATTTTCCTTGATTTCTTAGTTTTTTTGGATATTATGACATTCCATCAAACTATTTTAACCAATTTAAGCTGCAGTGCCGATGATGCTTCCGGATATTTGGATTTTTCCGTACCATTTCAGATGATTTTATCCATTTTCATCTTGCTATTAGTCAAGTCCGTACTATTGACTGTGACATATCAAACCTGGTACAGCGAATAATAATTAACCAGTCATATTACTTATCTGATTTTTCATCTGCATCGTTGCCAGCAATTGCCATAGTTACCGTTAAACCTGATTCCTTCCCCTTGCAGGCTGAAAATCTGTCCTGCATAAAATATTTGTCAATTAACGTGAGTCATACCGGAATTGAAAACGGTATGGGAACTCTCTCCCGCAAAAAATTAAAAAAGTATAAACTGGTTGTACAACCGGGAAAAACAGTTTAAACTATATGCAATGATTGAAATGGGACAGGGGATGAAAGGTCATTTATATTAGAAGCAGAAACATAGAAACAGAAACAATTTCTCAGAGCATGTGAATGCTCTGCTTTTTACTTAATTCGATAAAGAAGAAATTTTCATATAAGGAGCGACTTATGGCGGGTTTTGTAGAACTCAGAGATGTGAGAAAAATCTATAAGATGGGTGAAGTGGAAATTCGTGCCGTGGATGGAATCAGTTTTACGATTCAGCGCGGTGAATTTGTGATCATCGTGGGACCAAGCGGTGCCGGTAAAACAACGGTGCTGAACATATTGGGCGGTATGGATTCTGCCACTTCCGGCAGAGTGATTGTGGATGGAAGAGATGTGGCGAAGCTCAATGGACGGAACCTGACAGCTTACCGAAGGGATGACATTGGATTTGTATTTCAGTTTTATAATCTGGTGCAGAATCTGACAGCTCAGGAGAATGTGGAACTGGCTTCGCAGATCTGCAGAGATCCTCTGGATGCTTTTTCGGTTCTGGATGATGTGGGGCTGGCGGACCGGGCCGGCAATTTCCCTGCACAGCTGTCCGGCGGTGAGCAGCAGCGAGTTGCCATTGCAAGGGCTCTGGCGAAGAATCCCAAACTGCTGCTTTGCGATGAACCCACAGGTGCCCTGGATTATCAGACCGGTAAACAGATTCTGAAGCTTTTGCAGGATACCTGCCGGGAGAAGGATATGACAGTCATCGTTATCACACATAATTCAGCCATTACGCCCATGGCAGATCATGTGATCGAGATTAAAAACGGACAGGTGGGAAGAGAGTTTTATAATGAGAATCCTTTGCCTGTTGAGCAAATAGAGTGGTAGAGGGAATATGATATGATGAAGAAAATGCAGTGGGTGGATCTGCTGCGGGAAATCCGGAAAAGTAAGGGAAGATACTTTTCCCTTTTATTTATTGTTGCATTGGGAACTGCATTTTATGCGGGAGTACGATCTTCCGAACCGGATATGACCGCATCAGCAGATTATTATTATGACCAGACGAATCTGATGGATGTTCGTGTACTGGGTACTCTGGGTCTGACAGAAGAAGATCTGGAAGCGATAGCAGACACAGATGGCATTCAGTCAGCAGAAGGTGGATACTCGGCAGAATTGTTTGCAGTATGTGCAGACAGTCAGCCCATTCTCAATGTGGTTTCCACCTGTGAAAAGATGAATGATATGACCATTGTGGCGGGGCGTATGCCTGACCGACCGGATGAATGCTTTCTGGATCAGGTCCTGATGGAACGGGAAGGGTATCAGATCGGAGATACCATTACCCTGATCGATGAAGAGGGAAACCAGCCGGAAAATCTGAAAGGAAATACATTTACCATTGTCGGATACGGAAGCTGGTCCTGGTTTCTTTCCATCAGCCGTGGCTCTGCCTCCATCGGCAGCGGAAAAGTGGATGCGTTTATGGCATTGCATCCCAGCGCCTTTGATATGGATTGTTATACCGTTATTTATACATTGGTGGAAGATGCGGATCAGTATAATACGTTTTCTGATGCATACAAAGATGCGGTTAAGCTGGTAACGGATCGATTGGAAGAACTGGCAGACGGACAATGTGAGATCCGTTACGATTCCATCTATGCAGAAGCCCAGGGAAAACTGGACGATGCCCGACAGGAGGTGGCAGATGCAAGACAGGAACTGGCAGACGGAAAGCAGGAACTGGCAGACGGAGAAGCCCAGTATGAAGATGGAAAAGCTCAGTATCAGGATGGCCTGAAACAGTATCAGGATGGTGCAGCGGCATTTGCTGATGGTGAAAAACAACTGGCTGCGTCCAAAAAAGAACTGGACAGCGGAAAAAAACAGTATCAGGATGGCCTGAAAGCCTATACAGAGGGAAAACAACAGCTGGAAGCCGGAAAAAAACAGGCGGAAGAGGGAGAACAGCAGCTGACAGCAGCCAGAAAACAGGTGGAAGCCGGTCAGACAGAGCTGCAGAACCAGAAGCAGCAGCTGGATGAAAAAAACATACAGGTGGAAGCCGGTGTCAAGGCACTGGAGGATGGAAAGAAGCAGATTCAGGATGCAGAAGCAGAAGTCAGTCAATCTGAAAAAATGCTGAGTGTACTGAGTGCAGCTTATGATCAGGCTCTTCAGGTTTATGAAGAAGCCCAGGAAGCAGAAAACCGGATTGATAAAGAGCAGAATCCTGAGTTATGGGAGGCCGCCCATGCTGTGCTTCTGAAAGCAAAAGCAAAACTGGATGAGTATGATGAAAGGCTGAAAGAAGCAGAGAAAGAGCTGGCGGACGGAAAGGCAGAACTGGAAACAGCAAAGCAGGAACTGGAAGCACAGGAAAAACAGCTGACAGAGGCGCAGAAACAGATTGCAGACGGTTATGCACAGCTGGAAGCAGCACAGAAAGAACTGGACGCAGGCCTTCTGGAGCTGGATCAAAAAGAACAGGAATTGAATCAGGCGAAACAGGAACTGCTTTTAGGAGAAATGAAGCTGAAAAGTTCCGAACAGGAGCTGAATTCTGTAAAAGCACAGCTGGACAGCGGAGAAGCTGCATATCAGGCCGGTGTTGATCAGCTGAAATCCTCCAAAACGAAGCTTGTTGATTCCAAAAATCAGCTGGATCAGGCGAAACAGGAACTGATCGATGCCAGAGCCGAACTGGATGAGGGATGGGAAGAATATAACGCTGCGGTAAAAGAAGCAGAACCGAAACTGGCTGATGCAGAAAAAGAGATTGCAGATGGTGAAAAGGAACTGGAAAGCCTGGAAACCGGTAAATGGTATATGCTGGGAAGAGATACCATACAGAACAGTGTGGAATACGGCATGGATACGGAACGAATCGGTGCTATCGGCAAAGTATTTCCGGCCATTTTCTTTCTGGTGGCTGCCCTTGTCAGCCTGACCACCATGACCCGTATGATCGAAGAAGAACGTATGATGATCGGCACCATGAAAGCACTGGGTTACAGTAAATTTTCCATTGCTTCCAAGTACATAGTCTATGCACTGAGCGCCACACTGGCAGGCGGTATTCTGGGCGTTGTGGTCGGATCAAAGATTTTGCCGTATGTCATCATGTCGGCATATGGTATGCTGTACAGCAATGTACATTATATGCTGATTCCCCTTCATCCATCCTTATGTATTTCTTCCATAGGAATTGCAGTTTTCTGTACCGTGGGTGCGGCCTTTGCAGCCTGCTACAAAGAATTGCTGTCCACACCGGCATCATTGATGCGTCCGCCGGCACCGAAACAGGGAAAACGGGTTATTTTCGAATATCTTCCTTTCTTATGGAAACGTCTGAATTTCAGCATGAAATCCACCATCCGGAATCTGATCCGATATAAGAAGAGATTCTTTATGACGGTATTTGGGATTGGAGGCTGTATGGCTGTCCTTCTGGTCAGTTTCGGTCTTCATGATTCCATTGCGGAAATTGTAAATAACCAGTATAAAAATATCTGGACCTATTCTGCATCCGGTGCTATTGATGATAAACTTACCTTTGAAGAACAGAAAGCCCATGCAGAGGAATTGTTGTCAGAGGAAAAGGATATTACCGATGCATTATTTGCAAGGCTGACTTCCATTGATGCTTCTTCAGAAACAGGGGAAAAGACGGTGAATCTGTTTACCGTAGAAGATCCGGTGAAGATGGAATCCTATCTGAAACTTCATGATCGTGTCACAAAAGAACCTTACACCCTTACCGATGAAGGCGTCATTATCACAGAGAAACTGGCCTATACCCTCGACGTTTCAAAAGGGGATACCCTGACCCTGAAGCTGGATGATACCACATTCCGGGATGTAAAAATCACAGCAATTGCAGAAAATTATATGATGCATTACGTGTACATCACACCGGAACTGTACAGGGAATTATACGGTGAGACGCCGAAATTTAATCAGATCTATCTGCAGTTTGCGGAAAATACAGACAGTAACGAGGAAAAAGCACTGGCAGAATCCATACTGGGAAATGAAATGGTCAACAGTGTTTCCCTGGTAACGGAACTGCAGGCAACGGTGGATGACATGATGAATGCCCTGAATCTGGTGGTATGGGTTCTGATCATTGCAGCCGGTCTTCTGGTATTTGTTGTTCTGTTTAACCTGAACAATATCAACATTTCCGAACGGCGCAGGGAACTGGCTTCCTTAAAGGTACTGGGATTTTATGATCCCGAGGTGGCCATGTATGTTTACCGTGAAAATATTTTCCTGACCCTGTTCGGCATCATTGCCGGTGTATTCATGGGCACGTGGCTCCATCGGTATACGATTCTGACTCTGGAAGTGGATATGATCATGTTCGGTCGAAACATCAGCATGGCAAGTTATCTATACAGCAGCCTGTTTACTGTGATTTTCTCCATTCTGGTGAATCTGGGAATGTATTATAAACTGAAGCAGATCGATATGGTGGAATCCTTAAAGAGTGTAGAATAAAAGAAACCGGAAGGAAGCACAGGAGAACTTATGTCGCAGGGCGCACCCTGATAAATTTTACCGAGCGTGGATTGAAACAAATCGGTACTTGAGGGAAAAAAAGATATACAGAAAGCAAAAAAGCAGCTGCAGGACTGATAATAAATATACAGCCTGTAACTGCTTTTTTATGTCCATTTGTCCCTTGGCTCATATTAGACAACAAACATGACTGCAAACAGGATTATACTTGCTGCGGTACAGAAAATCCCGGTTTTTCCCACATGATAGTCCTGCTCCGACGGATTCCATTTTTTGATTCGGTTACTTTCGGTAAAATATCCGATGGTTGCAGCTGCTATGCCGCCAATCAGCAATGCGGATAATTTCATGGCGGGCAGTGTATTGTTTTCGATTCCTTTTGTCTGAAACAGAAAAATCATCACGCCGATACCGATAAACAGTAATGCCATGTAGATCGCTGTAATGGGAATCCCTTTCATTGCTCTTTTTTTGTCTTCTTCGTGGACATATAATGTCTGGATTGCCTTATAGTTGTTAATCAGGATGCATACGATGAAACTGAATACATAGAAAACAAGCAGCCCGCCGTTTAACCAGCTGAGCTCCGGTTCAAAACAATTAATCATTGAAAGCAAAAACACACATATGGTGGACAGCATACTGATGTGAATATATAACTGTGCCAGAAATTTTTTGACCTCGGGAATGTTATACGCAATATGACTGTCAAAGCCCGCGAAGGTATCGAAGGATTCGTTTTCAATAGCGTATGTAATATAATAATGCAGGAATAATTGAATGGGAACGGCCAGTACAAACATGCATATCAGTGTTCCGGTGCGAAAACCACCGTTTACGGAACTGATCACAATGTATGCCGCAATACAAAGTAATGTGATGCCAATGAAAATCCACGGCATTTTGTCACTTTTCTTTTTTTCGTTTTCATGCTCATCTGCATTTTTATTCTTGCTCTCATTTGCATTTGAATTCGTTTCAATGACATGTTCATTTGTGCGCGGATTCCCCAGCAGCTCGTCAACACTGATTTCAAATAATTCTGCCAGTTTTATCAGATTTGCTGAACTTGGTCTGGAAAGATTGCTTTCCCATTTGGTTACAGCCTGTCTGCTGATTTCCAGGTATTCAGCAACCTTTTCCTGCGACATGCCTTTTTCCATACGATATTTTGCTATATTCTCACCCAGTTTTTTCTGCTCCATAACTTTACCTCCGTGGATCTGATGCCTGTATTATACGAAAAAATCAGGTTGCAATCCACCAACTATATGGCAACTATAGGTTGCAGTTCCTTTACGCGGAACCAATAGGTGTATAAATCGCGGAATCCGAGGCTTGTATAAAGCTCTTTGGCCCAGACATTGCCTTTTACTACCTGAAGGTAGGCATGTTCCGCTCCTTTTTTTCTGGCTTCGGTCAGAATGGTGCTGCAGATGGACCGGGCAAAATGTTTG
This sequence comes from Lachnospiraceae bacterium, assembly GCA_051879215.1. Lineage (GTDB taxonomy): Bacteria > Bacillota > Clostridia > Lachnospirales > Lachnospiraceae > TWA4. Next base: position 2,529 of record JBJELP010000005.1, on the reverse strand, counting down.
TGGCGGCAGCTGGCATCCACATAAATGGCATAGATTCCCACATAGCCGCGGTCCATGATTCCCAGACCGGAAGCCACCATCCGTCCGTCAATCTCGATGTTGGCCACGATGGTTTCCTTGGGAATTGCCTTATACATGGAAGGAACGATCCGGCGCAAAGTGGGATTTGTGGTGCCGTTCAGACGGAACAGAGAATGAATCCATTCATCCGTGATCCGATCCCGCAGCTGTACGATCACATCATTGGGATATACCACGAAAGAGGGAAGACCGGAATTTCTTCCATAATATTCATATTCGATACCGACTGATTCATACGGCTTGAAATCGGCGTAATCCATCACCATATTTTCCGTAATGTGCTGGATTTCATATCCCCGGGACTCCAGAAGCGTGTCGAAGGAGGGATCCAGCAGTGGACTGATTTTGAAAATAGAAGGTGTGTGAAAATTCCGATAGATGGATTCGCAGTATTCGATCTTTTCTTCCACCGGCAGAAGGGATGCGCCAACCTGTGTGACACTGTTGGTTCTGTGGGTATAATTATGGGAAAAACGAATCAGCCATCCATCATATAATTCCATTTTATGGGAAGGCCATGCGTTCAGAGATATTTCTTCAATTAATTTAATATGGGCTGTTTGATTCATCATATATGTGGATTTCCATGTGCTTTGTGTATGGTTGTCTGGTTTCAAATTAGTGGATTTTCTGCAGCGTGCATCCGGTGTCGGATGTACTGGTCTCAGGTCTGGACAGAAATCTGCAGATTGGATTATTATAATGAAACTTTTTCAGTAATGCAAGGGGTTTTCCGGATACGCAATTATTAATCAGTCAAAATATCACTGTTCAGAGCCAGCCGCGAAAACACTGCGTGTTTCCTTGGTGTAGCTTATCCGCCAAATAGATCTACAAAAAAGTGCTCATGAATGCATTGCAGAAAAATAAAAGGAGATTGCATTTATCCATATCGGTTTGATTTCCGGAGGATGACGTGATATAATGCATCAGAAAATGTTTGCTGTGCAAACAGATTCCGGCGCGGAATATTTACTGGTGCAAATGACTTGCAGATATGGAATATTAACAGCCATGGAAAATTTGTATGCATGAAACATTTGCAGGCGCCAAATGAAAAGTATCAGAATGAAAGAAAAAGGAAACAGCCATATGGATATTAATGCAATTATTGCAGAGGAACTGAAAATCACCAGAAAACAGACCGATGCGGCAGTGGAACTGATTGATGCCGGCAATACCATTCCCTTTATTGCCCGTTATCGAAAGGAAGCCACCGGTCAGCTGAATGACGAGGTGCTGCGTAATCTGGATGAACGTCTCACCTATCTTCGGAATCTGGAAGAGAAGAAAAATACAGTTATCACCACCATTGAAGGTCTCGGCATGATGACCGGGGAACTGCGGGCCCAGATCGATGCCTGCATGACTCAGGTGGATCTGGAGGATATTTATCGCCCCTATCGTCCCAAAAGACGGACTCGTGCCATGATAGCAAGGGAAAAGGGACTGCTTCCGCTGGCGGAAGCTCTGGCAGCAGAGGCTTTGGAAGTACCGGCTCTGGAGGCAGCTTCTTCCTATATTAATGGAGAGAAAGAAGTCAATACCGCAGAGGAAGCCCTGGCAGGTGCCTGCGATATTCTGGCGGAAATTACTGCAGACAATGCGGATTACCGTCGTTTTATCCGCCGTCTGACCATGGAAGAAGGTCTGCTGACCGCTTCCGTAAAGGATGAAAAGGCAGATCCCGACGGTGTCTTCAAGATGTATTATGCATATCAGGAAGTGATCAAAAAAGCTGCGGTACACCGTATTCTGGCGTTGAACCGGGGCGAAAATCTGAAGGTTCTGACGGTGAAAATTGAAGCACCTGTCCGACAGATTATGATTTATCTGAAGAATAAAACCATTCTGAAAAACAATCCCAATACCGCGGATGTGCTGCTGGAGATGCTGGAAGACAGTTACAAACGACTGATCGCTCCGGCTGTGGAAAGAGAAATCCGCAGCGCACTGACTGAAATGGCAGAGGATTCTTCCCTGAAGGTATTCGGAAGCAATCTGGAGCAGCTGCTGATGCAGCCCCCCGTATCCGGCCATACCGTTCTGGGATGGGATCCGGCTTTCCGTACCGGCTGTAAACTGGCGGTCATCGATCCCACCGGAAAGGTTCTGGACACCAAGGTGATTTACCCCACTGCACCCCAGAATAAGGTAAAGGAAGCCGAGGCGGAACTGACCAAACTGATTCAGAAACACCATGTAACCCTGCTGTCTGTGGGAAATGGTACCGCATCCAGAGAATCCGAGCAGATCATTGCCGATTATCTGAAGAAAACCCATAGCCCTGTCAAATACGTGATTGTCAATGAAGCAGGTGCCTCCGTTTACTCTGCCAGCAAACTGGCAGCACAGGAATTCCCGGACTTCGACGTGGCCCAGAGAAGCGCGGTTTCCATCGCCCGTCGTCTGCAGGATCCGCTGGCAGAACTGGTTAAAATCGATCCC
>JBJELP010000004.1:0-4936 GCA_051879215.1 Lachnospiraceae bacterium | reverse complement strand
CCAAGCTTGGCCGTCCTACCGGATTCCGTATCACCATCCGTCAGGTAACCATGTCTGCAGGTGCAGGCTTCATGGTAGCTATCACAGGTGCAATCATGAAGATGCCCGGTCTGCCTAAGGTTCCTGCAGCTGAAAGAATCGACGTTGATTCCACAGGTAAGATCACAGGTCTGTTCTAAGATTATCGCCTGACAGTCTGATCTTCTTACATAGAATTCATTTATTTCGGATATCATTCAGATAAATTTCAGTTTATTTGATATCCCATAAAATAACAGAGGGCTGCCGCTCCTTGGAGCGGCAGCCCTTCCTGTGTTCAAACACTTCACTTCATACTGAACATGTCCGGATCAATTACAATTTAACAACCTTTCAGCCACATAAATCCATATGCGGGAAGATTGATTCCCCTGGGAACAATTTTTTCCCCATCCATCAGATTGACATAGGGAACAAATCCTTCATCAATCCATGCGGTCTTATCGTATTCACTGAAGTTAAATAACGCTATCAGTTTCTTTCCGTTTTTCTCTTTTACAATTCCGAGAATCGCATCATCCCAGGTATCAATGGTCCACATCTGTGCATCCGAAGCAAACAGTTCCTCCGTTTTGCGTATCTCTTCCAGTTTTTTCAGCACCTGGAAGAATCGGCCGGCTACTGTATCCTGATTCTCTCTGTCCGCTGCATCATTCCAGAGGAATTTACCCCTGTGAAGATAACGGGAATCTTCTGCTTTATTGGGATCATTTTTATAAGTATAATCATTCAGTCTGCATACCTCATCACCGCTGTAGATAATCGGCAGGCCTGACTGTGTCAGCATAAAAGCATGAAGCATCAGATCAAATCCAATGGCCTTGTCCAGCATATCCTTTTCACATCTGTAAGATGCATATTCAATACCACACAGAGATGCTGTGGTACCGCACAGTCTTGCATCACCCAGACGGGGATCGGAATTGTACAATTCGCCTTCCGCAAAGGAATAGGGAACATTACCAGTGAAAAAATCATTGAGATATTTCTTATGCGGCACTTCCTGAATGCCGAAATTTCTCAGAAAATCATAATCCAGGCCCCATCCGATGTCATCATGACAACGCAGATAGTTCAGGAACATGTATTCTCTCGGAAGGGTACTGATGGTATCCAGCTGTTTTCTTAACAGACGCACATCTCTGGTTGCTACTGTATGCCATGTTGTACACATGGTTGTCACATTATACAGCATATGGCATTCCGGTTTTTCAACGGATCCGAAATAAGGTACCACTTTAACCGGTTCCATGACAACCTCTCCCAGCAGAATGACACCGGGACAGACAATTTCGCAAAGCATGCGGATCATACGAACAAGATCATGTACCTCCGGCAGATTCCGGCAGTCCGTGCCAAGCTGTTTCCAGATATAAGGAACTGCATCGATACGGAACACATCAATGCCATTGTTGGCCAGATACATGATATTATTGACCATTTCATTAAATACCGTCGGATTTGCATAGTTCAGATCCCACTGATAAGGATAAAATGTGGTCATAACATATTTCTGGATTTCCGGAAGCCATGTGAAGTTGCCCGGTGCCGTTGTGGGGAATACCTGGGGTACCGTCTTTTCAAACTCACGGGGAATATCATAATTATCATAGAAGAAATAACGGCTCATATATTCCGGATCCAGAGCTTTTGCTTTTTTCGCCCATTCATGATCTTCTGATGTATGATTCATGACAAAATCCAGACAGAGGCTGATACCGCGTTTGTGACACTCTGCGGCCAGATCACTTAAATCTTCCATGGTTCCAAGATCCGGGCGTACTTTCCGGAAGTCGGCAACTGCGTAACCGCCGTCACTTCTTCCCTCCGGAGAATCGAAAAGAGGCATCAGATGGAGATAATTTACACCGCAGCTTTCCACATAATCCAGATGCGCTTTCACACCCTTCAGATTATCCGCAAACTGCTCGGTATACATCATCATCCCCAACAGATTCTGGTCCTTATACCAGTCCGGGGAAGCTTCTCTTTCACGGTCCAGTTGTTTCAGATCTTCACTTCTTTCGGAAGCCCATTTTTCCATCTGACCGCAGAGTTCATCGAAGTAAGGGGATTCTTCTCCGTAAAATCTGCTGTAGATGGTCTTCAGCTCTTCATAGTGTCTCGCAAAGCGTGTCTTAAAAACTGCATCTTCCTTGTTTTTTTTATCTGTCATAATACAATCTCCTGTGAACATATTAATGATACGGTCAGTATATCACGCTCTGCTTTGAAACTGCAATATATTTTCTTATTCAATTACTGCACTGTTCATAACCAGTTCCAGAACTGCATCGCAACCATAGCTGAACTGGATTTCATTCTCTCCGTACTGCTCTTTAAATGCTTCCGGATCACTTCCGTAATTCTCTGCCATTTCGGAAACATAGTTTTCATAGTCTTCACCTTCTGCCTGAATATTCTCCAGCTCGATGATGGCACCTAAAACCAGTTCTTCCCGGATGGTTTCTTCCAGAGATTCCCAGAGATAGTCTTTTACAAATCCATCTTCATCGGTTCCCAGCTGCTTGATGTATTCTTCCAGAGTTGTACCATAATAAAGAGGGAAAATCTGCTCATAATAGGCGAGACAGTTTTCTCTGTGATAAGTAACCAGAGATTCCGGATACTCCTCTGCATACTGGGCTGATTCGACCAGTTTTGCTATAACCGCCTCTCTTTTTTTACTGTCGGAAATATTCTTTCCAACTTTTTCCTTAAATTCTTCCACTGTGCTGTAAGAGGTATTGTTCTTCACCAGTTCATCATTGAATTCGGGAACCTTTTCTTCCTTGATTGCATTCACTGTTACTTTAAATACAGCGGTTTTTCCTGAAAAATCCGGATTATTCTTATACGGATCCGGGAATGTGGCTTCCACATCCAGTTGTTGTCCTTTTTTAGCGCCGATCAGACCGGTTTCAAATCCTTCAATAAAGGTGTTGCTGCCAATCACTAGGTCATAGTCTTCATCTGCACCATTTTCAAAGGCTTCTCCATCCATGTAACCCACATAATCAATGTTAACCGTATCCCCTTCCTGAACGGCTCTGTCCTCTGTGATTTCTTCCACAGTAGTACAGCTGTCAATCAGAGAACCGATCTGTTTCTGCATCTCTTCATCGGTCACATCCGTTTCTTCCTTTGTCAGGTGGATTCCTTTATAATCCTTGACAATACAATAATCCGTGAATTTAATATCACCTCTTGTAAGTTTCTCCTGATTTTCTGTCTCTGCATCCGCAGATGCTTCAGGAGATGCATCTGTACTCTCTTTCGCATCCTTTCCGCAGCCTGAAAAAAGCATCGCTGCACACAGGCCAACGGCGATAAATCTCATAAACTTTTTCATAACAGTATCCTTTCTTTTTCAAACGTTTCCTTCCGTTATTCTGCATTTTGGAAGGAGCTTGTGATGATGATTATCCGATCATGCTGTGGTTCTGTCATGATTCCGTATCGGAACGCCATACAACATGATCACTCAGCCATCTGTAAACCAACTGTTCCATAAACTTCTGACGCATTTCTTTTTCTGTATAAATGTCCAGAAGTTCATCCACATCCTTACAGCCGAATTCTTCAGCAAAGGTTCGCAGATACGTCAGATACTCTCCAGCAGTAGCTGTCAGTTTTTCCTCCTGTACGATATTGAAAACAGCCATATCGATTTTGATCAGTTGTCTGATATCGCTGTCATTGTCTTTCAGAAAATCTGTCTCCGAAGTATAACCCATTTTCTCCAGAAGGCTTTCAAAATCCATATCATACTCATAGCGGGCAATGTCGGTATATCGTCTGATTTCTTCGTTCTGATAGATTTGGAGCAGCTCATTCGGACAGGAAATCAGTTCTGTACCGGATGCAATCCACTGCCAGAGAGCTGTTTTCATATTCTCTTCTCTCTTTCGCCGGCGGATGGCTTCTTCAAATTCTTCAATCGATTCGTAATCTGTGTTGACACGAATCCATGCATCGGTATAATCCGGCATGGATACCGTTTTCAGATCCAGAACCTGAATTTCAAAATGTACGGTCTGTTTCCGCAGATCCTCTTCTGCATAATCCTCCGGGTATTCCACATCCGTACTGACCGTGTCACCGGATTTTACACCTTCCAGACTTTTATCAAATGCTTCCGGCATTCCGCTGGAACCGATCGGAAACTCCACATAGGATTCCTCATATATCGTCTTTCCATCCCAGACACCGGTAAGACTCACTGTAATGAGATCACTTTCCTGAGAGGTTCTGCCTGTAACCGGGATTTCAACTTTATGATCGGAAAGAAACTTTTCTGTTTCGTTTCTGATATCTTCCTCCGTCACTTCCACTTCATGAACGGACAACACCGGTTCCGAATAGGAAACCTTCCAGCGAATCAGACTCCCGGCATCCATATCATATATAAAATCAATCGTATCCTCGGGATCCTGATCCAGTATCGACTGCAAATCAGAATGAACTGAGGTTTCTGTCTGTCCTGACTCTTCTCTTCGCTCTGTCTCTTCTGACTGTCTGTCGGCTGCGGTGCAGCCTGTAAATATAAGGCTGAAACACAGAATCGGTAAACACAGGGTTCTGAAATATTTCAAAAAAATCCCTCCATTCCTGAATCCAGTTAACCTGTTTAATGGTAGCAGATGTATTTTTTTGAGTCAATAGAATCTGAAAAAATTAATAAAGCTTTTCAAATTTTTTGTGTTTTTTCACACAAATTCATTTTTATGTAGTATGATGAGGTTGCAAAAAATAAGTAAACCTGACAAAAGGAGGTCTGTTATGTCCTTTCATGCCATAAAGAAACAATTGGTTTCATGGAAAAACCGGATTTTTATCCGGAAAAACTGCCGATATCTTCCGATTATTCTGATCCCGTTTTTCTGTTTTTACTGTC
>JBJELP010000003.1:0-21861 GCA_051879215.1 Lachnospiraceae bacterium | reverse complement strand
AGGTACATAATGTACCTGTTTTTTACTAAGATATCCAAAGTTCAGAAAGAACCGAGGGAAGATCACAGACCTTTTCTTATAAGTAGATGCTATGACGGGCGATGCAAAACCCATCATATGATGCAGGGTGTATCGTCACTGAATTGCTGCTTAGAACATTTCCTTTGACATCTTGTCAATTTCTTCGTCTACAGCCTCATATACACCGGGGATGCAGGAGAATGCAAGACCGTGGCTTGTACAGGGAATGAAATACAGCTTGCCGCAGTCTCTGCAGAGCTGGTCGGTTTCTCTTTCAATATCTGCCTGTGTCCAGTCGGGTTTATCAACCTTACCATTATCAATACCACCCATGAAAGTGATATCTTTTCCGTATTTCTGAATCAGCTCAGGAAGATTGTTTACGGACATGGCACCCTGCCATACATCAATACCCATTTCAATCATACTGGGAACCAGATTTGCAGAGTAGCTGTCATTGTGGTGTACAATGAGCTGAACGCCGTGATCATGGTAGTATTTGTAAATTCTCTTGTAGGGTTCCAGGAAGAATTCATCGAACATTTCCTTGCTGAGGAAGCTGGATCTCTGTGTTCCCCAGTCATCGTGATGGAACAAAGCATCCGGTTTCATATATTTGCAGATCTGTTCTGCATAGGCCAGTTCCCATTCGGTAACATATTCGATCAGTTCATGAACTGCTTCCGGTTCTTCATAGAAATTAACCAGAGCTTCTGTCATTTCACACAGATAGTGGCACATTTCGAAAAGACCGGGTGCGATAAACGGTGCCACGAAGTATTTGTCACGGTCAATGGAATTTACTTCGTCGATACATGCTTTCCAGTCTTCTTCGGTGTAATCGATGGCAGGAGCTTTTACAAATTCTTTCCATCTGGAAACATCCGGACATACCAGATGTTCTTTGTCGTGTACGGGGAATGCACCGATATGTCCTTCCGGCCATGCATTCCAGTATCCCCATCCACATTTGACGGCAGGGTCACCGGGTTTTGCAGGCATAACCGGATACTGCTGATGATAAGGATCACTGAGCAGAATTTTGATGAATTCATACTGCTTTACGAAACGATCCGGATTTCCGCCTCTGATGACTTCAAGTACATTCTGTTTGGGTGTTAACATAATTACTCCTCCTATGAAATATAGAATGGCATATACGATATCTGTCCGCGCATATGCTTTATTTTCTTGATATAGAAAGTATATTACAGTATAATTCTGTTGTATAGTCCGTATGTTGATAAATTTCAGAGGTATTAATTACTATAAAATATAGGAAGGGTTAGAAATGATTATTCCTTTATCGATTTTTGGCTGTTTTATTGAGAAATTTCTTTTGGAAAAAAATGAGTGTGCCGAAAGCAGTACCATTCGTCCGGAGTATTGCTATCGTTATTTTCCCGGGATTGAAATTCAGGAAGGCGAACTGCTGATGGGGTATGCAGAAGAGATTCCGGAAGATACTGCAGGGAAAGCGCTGGCGCTGATCGGCAGACCATCTGGGGAGATTTTGCAGAGGAATGCAGTGATTTATACCGTTCAGAAAAGTGAACGATTTTTCTATGAGGTTCAGAAAGCAGCAGGAAAACTGCTGGAACTGGACAGCAGGGTGCAGGAAATTCTGCTGGCGGATAATCCCTTTGCGGATCTGGCCAATTCTGCATCAGCGGTATTTGGCAATCATGTATTCATTCATGATTCCGGTTATATCCTGCTGGCAGCCAGCGGCGATCCGCCGGGAGACGAACAATGGGAGTACAATGAATTTCAGAAATGCTATGTGCTTTCAGAGGATATTATCAGTGAATTCAAGTGCAATCAGGATTATCTGGATACCATGGACACCCATGAAGCTGCTGTTTTTCCGGCAGATACCTTCGGCTATCGGATTCTTTATCGGAATTTGTGGGAAAATGAACAATATAAAGGAAGGATTTGTGTCTGTGAACTGAAACGCCTTCTTCATCCGGGCGATTTCTGGTTGATTGAATGGATGACAAATGTTGTAAAACTGATCCGGAAGCATCCGATATCTACAGAAGGACAGCGATTTCATCCGGTGATTTCCATGTTGGAATATCTTTTGAATGAAGGGACTGTCAGCAGAAAACAGATGGATCAGATTCTGGTGAATACAGGATGGACCAGCAGGGATCGGTATTATCTGGTCAGTCTGTTTCCGGAACAGCCGGACGATCTGATTCGATCGGAGAATTATCAGAGACAAAGGCTGGCAGAGCTTTCCAGTCAGTTCTGTATCCTGACCCATAATGGCCGTTTTCTGCTTTTGATTAATGAAACGGTAAATGAACTGAGTATTTCTGATTTTCGGTATCATTTTGCTTCTTCTCTGCGGGACCAGCTGATGAAGGTGGGAATCAGCTGTGTCGGTCAGGATCTGATGCAGATCCGGCAACTGTACCGTCAGGCATGTATTGCCTATCAATTCGGATCGTATCAGGATAGTACCTTCTGGGTCTATAATTTTGATGATTATCGCATGGAATATATGATTTCCCAGGCAAAGGGAGAGTTTGACGCAGAGCTGATCTGCCGGCCGGAACTGTTTTGGCTGCAGGAATACGATAAAGATCATACGTCAGAATTATTGAATACCCTGCGTGTATTTCTCAAGTGGGAACGGAGCATTGCCAGGGCCTGTGAGGAACTTTCCATTCACAGGACCACGCTTCTGTATCGGATGCAGAGAATCGATCAGCTGACTCATCTGAATCTGGACGACGAAGAAACAAGGCTGGAACTGATTCTATCCTATAAGTTTCTGGAAAAGGAAAAATTCAGGTATTGATGAGTCAAAGTATTTTGCCCCCAACATAAAAAAACAAATATCGCCCTGGATTTCTTGTTTCTTTTATTTCTATATGATATAGTAATGAAGTCGGCATTCAGACAGCCATGGTGGTTTTCGGATGCCGGAGATACATAAGAGGAGGTTATTTTCTATGAAAACTCGTAAACCTGGTATTACCACATGGATATTACTTGGTCTGATTCTGGGAGTGATTACCGGTCTGGTGATGCCGGCATGGCTGTACACCCCCATGTCTGTTGTGGGATCCATCTATATGTCAGCCCTGCGTATGATGATCTATCCCCTTGTATTCTGCAGTATTATTGTGGGAATTGTGGGCATTGGTGATATGACAAAGACCGGAAAAATCGGACTGACATCCATTATCTGGTATACCATTACCACATTTGTTGCTTCCGCTCTGGGACTTTTCCTTCCCAGATTACTGCATCTGGGAGAGGGAATTACCATCAAGGCAACTGATGCCACCGTGGACGCAGCTTCTTTTGACGGTCTGCTGGGAACCCTTACGAATCTGATTCCTTCCAATCCCATTGCATCTTTTGTCAATGGTGATATGCTTCAGGTTCTTGTATTTGCGGTTATTATGGGATTCGCATGTCTGGGTCTTGGGGAGAAAGCAGATCCTTTTGCCAAGCTTTGTGGAAGTATAAACGAAATATCCATTTATATTGTTGGAAAGGTTATGAAACTGACTCCCATCGGTGTGTTCTGCTGTATTGGCACCGTTGTATACAGCAACGGAGCAGCAACCATGAAAGAACTGGCTCTGGTCATGATTGCCCTGTATATTACCTATGCATTATATGCAATTCTTTTCTACGGCGGAATTGTCAAATTCTTTGGAAAATACAGCCCGGTTCAGTTCTTTAAGGATGTGGCACCTGCGGGATTGAATGCATTCGGTACCTGTTCTTCATCTGCAACCCTTCCTATTTCCATGGAATGTGCAAAAAAAATCGGTATTCCCGATGCTGTGTCTTCTCTGGCCCTTACTCTGGGTGCGACCATAAATATGGATGCGGTATCCATTTTAATGTCCTTCATGATCACATTCTTTGCATCTGCCTGCGGTGTACCGCTCAGCATTGGTACCATGGTAACGATTCTGGCAGCCAATGTTCTTCTTTCCATCGGCACTCCCGGTGTTCCCGGCGGTGCAATTGCAGCCTTTGCAGCACTGGCACCCATGGCAGGACTTCCGCTGGAGACCATTCTCGGTGTTTACATTTCTGTCAACACACTGGCAGATATGGGAGCAACCTGTGTCAACGTACTGGGTGATCTTGCCTGTGCAACTGCCATGAAAGAAAGCGTAAAGAATTCTTAAAGCGTTTTTTCAGGAACTATTAATTGAATAAAAGCTGTCGTTTTTCGATTCACATTCGTAAGGCGGCAGCTTTGTTTCTGTTCTTCTTTTGTTTTTCGTCATAATATTATCCCAGTGAAAGCACCATAATATCTCCTTCCGGGACACACTCTCGTTCAGGTCCAAACGCAGCGGATTCTAACTTTCAGGAAGCTCGATCACTAAGAACCGGCGTTTGCAATGGTTCCTTAAAGGAGACAAAATCATGTCCTATAATAGAAAGATGAAAAACAAGAAGAAACACGAAAATCAACCTTGGAGGATAGCGTGAAACAGGAGTTTTTTAAATATGTATCGGGAAATATACTGGGTATGATCGGGATATCCGTCTATATCCTTGCAGACACATTTTTTATTTCTTTATGTAAAGGAGCAGACGGAATCACCGTACTGAATCTGGCCCTGCCGTTATACGGTCTGTTGTTTGCCATCGGTTCCATGATCGGGGTTGGTTCCGCCACCCGGTATTCCATTAAAAAAGCACAGAAAAAAGGGAATACGGATGAATATTTCATCCATGCCATTTTGTGGCAGATGCTGTTCAGTATTCCTTTTATTTTACTGGGCATTTTTCATCCGGAGTGGTGGCTGCGGCTCATGGGCGGAGATCCGGTGATTGCAGAACTGGGGAAGGCTTATACGCGGATTGTGCTGATCGGTTCTCCGTTTTTTATGATGAATTATACATTTACTGCATTTGCCAGAAACGATAATGCGCCTTCGGTGGCCATGGCAGCCATGCTGGGGGCCAGCGGATTTAACATTGTATTTGATTATCTGTTTATGTTTCCGCTGGGAATGGGGCTTTCGGGAGCTGCACTGGCAACTGCCATGTCTCCGGTTGTTTCCAGTCTGATCTGCTGCAGCCATTTTTTCAGTGAAAAATGTACGATTAGATTTCGGTTGACAGGATTATCGGTGAAAAGACTGGTTTCCAGCTGTAAACTGGGCGTATCGGCTTTTGTGGGGGAAATATCTTCGGCAGTGACAACGACGGTGTTTAATATGCTTCTGCTTCGTCTGTCAGGCAACATTGCGGTGGCGGCCTATGGTGTGGCAGCCAATTATTCACTGGTTGCCATGGCCTTTTTCAACGGCATTTCGCAGGGAATGCAGCCGCTGCTCAGCAGGGCCTGCGGACAGGGAAAAAAGGATGAGGAGAGAGAACTCCTGCAGATGGGACTTATGGTCTGTCTGGGTCTGGAACTTCTGATTGTGGGAATCTTCTGGATTTTTACCGATCCTCTGGCAGCCGTATTCAACAGTGAAAAAAACACGGAACTTGCCGGACTGGCTCATACAGCACTGCGGCTGTATTTTCTGGGATATCTGGTGGCAGGAATCAATATGGTTCTGACCACGTGGTTTTCCGCAACGGGAAAAGCACTGGCTGCTTCCATTGCGTCTTTATTGAGAGGAGCGGCGGCAATTGTGTTCTGTGCTGTTGTCATGGGAGCAATCTGGGGACTGAACGGAATCTGGCTGTCCTTTTTCGCATCGGAAATCATTACTTTAATTGTTATACTTATACTCATCTGGAAGGAAAACAGCCGTAGGTGATAATTTTTGCACAAACAAAAGAGAATACTGAACATTTTTTTCCAAATACATTACCATTGAAAAAAGAAAGCGATTCGAGTATACTTTAAGCATTATGCAATCCAATCAATATCGTGGGGGCGGCCCTTTTTAGCCCTCAACATCATAAATATCAGAAAAGGAGATGTCAACGATGGAATGGAAAAATTTTGATCAGCTGGATTCTTACGGAAAACTGAAAGCCCTCAAACCTGTTATGGTGAAAGACGTTATGGCCGGTGAGAATGGTGCCGCACGTGTGGAAAACTATCAGGTTCCCATGTCAAACGGAATGGTCTACAATTTTGCTGCAAAGCAGGTTGATGATACCGTACTGGACGTACTGCAGGGACTGGCGGATGAAGCAGAACTGACTGCAAAGTTTGAAGCTCTGTATAATGGAGCTGTGATTAATACCGGAGAAAAGAGAATGGTTCTGCATCAGCTTTGCCGCGGCCAGCTGGGCAATGATGTAATCGCAGACGGTGTTAATAAGAGAGAATTTTATGTGACACAGCAGAAGCGTATTGCAGAGTTCTGTGAAAAGGTTTACAGCGGTGAAATCGTGAATGAAAACGGTGAAAAGTTCACCACAATCGTTCAGATCGGTATCGGCGGCAGTGACCTTGGTCCCCGTGCTCTGTATCTGGCTCTGGAAGGATGGGCAAAGGTGAACAACACCCTGAAGATGGATGCAAAATTCATCAGCAACGTGGATCCGGATGATGCAACTGCAGTGCTGAAGACCGTGGATATTGCACATTCTCTGTTTGTTGTTGTATCCAAATCCGGCACAACTCTGGAAACTCTGACCAATGAAGCATTTGTGAAGAATGCAATTGAAGCAGCAGGCTGCAATCCCTCAAAGCATATGCTGGCTGTTACCAGTGAAACCTCACCTCTGGCGAACAATCCTGCATATCTGGATTCCTTCTATATGGATGACTATATCGGCGGAAGATACTCTTCTTCATCAGCAGTCGGCGGCTGTGTTCTTTCCCTGGCATTCGGTCCGGAAGTATTTGCCCGTATCATGGATGGTGCCGCAGCGGAAGATCAGCTGGCAAAGAATGCTGACATCAGAAAGAACCCTGCCATGATGGATGCTCTGATCGGTGTTTACGAACGCAATTTCCTGGGTTATCCTTCCACAGCAGTTCTTCCTTATTCACAGGCACTGAGCCGTTTCCCTGCTCATCTGCAGCAGCTGGATATGGAATCCAACGGCAAGAGTGTCAATCGTTTCGGTGAACCCATTGACTATGTGACAGGTCCCACCATTTTCGGTGAACCCGGTACCAACGGTCAGCATTCCTTCTATCAGCTTCTTCATCAGGGTACAGACATCATTCCTCTGCAGTTTGTGGGTTACAGAAACAACCAGATGGATAATGATGTTGACATTCAGGGAAGCACCAGCCAGCAGAAACTGTCTGCCAATGTGGCTGCACAGATCATGGCATTTGCCTGCGGCAAGGATGATGAGAACAAAAACAAGTATTTCGAAGGCAACAGACCGTCAAGCATCATCGTAGCAGACAAGCTGATTCCCGAAACACTTGGTGCACTGCTGGCACACTTTGAAAACAAAGTCATGTTCCAGGGATTTGTGTGGAACATCAACAGCTTTGATCAGGAAGGCGTTCAGTTAGGAAAGCTTCTTGCAAAGAAAGTTCTTGCAAAGGAAACAGATGGTGCATTAACAGCATACAGCAAACTGCTGGGAATCTTCTAAAGGATTCAGCAGAGTGGAGATTGCTCACGGATTCAAACAGAAAATTGTTTGCTTTGCAAACCGAAGCCGGTGCCCAATATCCGCAAGCGTCGATTAAATAAACAGCGAAAGCGTAAATCCATACCCCGGGTTTATGCGTTCGCTGTTTTTTGTTGCGGATGTCACAGCCAAAGTAAAATGAAAAGTTATAAAATGGATAAAAACAGTTGAAAAAGTGCAGAAAAATCCAACTTTTCAGAAACATCGCTGGGACAGAAGCTTTGATTGGTCAAAACTGCCGGATAAAAGGGACTTCACACTAATTTTGAATTTGTGCGACAGTCCCGGTGTGTTCAAATATGGATATTTGTGTTATACTTCCTTTTATGTTAATTTTGATGAAATAAAAGGAGATTTTACATGAATCGAGATAACTATACAGACAGAAAGCAGGTTATGATAAATACCAGCGGCGTCAATATTATCGGTACGCTGATTCTGGCGACGGTAAAGGTTGTCGTGGGTTTGCTGTCGGATTCCATGGCAATGATTATGGATGCGGTCAATTATTATAATGATGTGGTGAACGCGGCAGTGATTCTGATCGGAGCCGTTCTCTCTGATCGGAAACCGGACCGGAAGCATCCATTTGGATACGGAAGAGTCGAATATCTCAGCTCTCTGGTATTGAGTATGCTGTTTTTGTATACCGGTGTGCAGTCCATGCTCAGTGCGGTAAGAAGTATGCTGCATCCGTCTCATCCGCATTATTCCGTAGAAGGAGTTGTGATTCTGGCAGCGACTCTGGTGATCAAGTACTTTATTGGAAAGTATACACTTCATAACGGAAAAGCTGTGGAATCGGATGCATTATGCGCTTCCGGTGGCTCTCAGATTAAAAAAGCAGGTTTTACATTGCTTACGATGGCAGTGATTGTCATCTATATGATTACGGATATCAATCTGGATGCATACCTTGGTGTTGTAATTGCCTTTTTTATCATGAAGGGTGCGCTGAAATTGCTGCAGCAGACCATCAGCAATCTGATCGGAAGAAGACAGAAAGCGAATTTTTCCATGGAAATTAAAAAAACGATTTCTTCTTTTGATCAGGTGATCGGTGCCTATGATCTGGTACTTCATAATTATGGACCGGTCAGAATGCAGGGATCTGTACATATTGAAATACCGGATACCATGACACTGGCGGAATACGATACCCTCCAGCGGCATATTGTAAAGAAAGTATTGGAGAAACATGATGTACTGCTGACGGCAATAGGCTGTTATGCGGTGAATAACCATGATGAACACCTGGGAGAAATCTGCAGGGAAATACGGGAAACGGCTTCGGCAAACGGGGCTCTTTCCATGCACGGCTTCTATCTGAATGAATCAGAACACTGCATGAGTTTTGATGTTGTGTATGATATTGATAATCAGCAGAGAGAAATTCAGTATAAAATGCTGAAACAATGTATTCGGGAACGATATCCGGATTATCAGGTGCAGATGACAATGGATCTGAATTTCAGTGATTAACATTCATTTTGATCTCAACATTATTTTTTTTAGTAAAAACCATGCTTTTATCAGGAAAAATGCAGCGTCCTGAAAAAATCATGGTTTTTCTTTTGTGAAAAACGAAGGATTTTCATGTTTTATCAAAGGATTTTTAATGGTTTATCAACAAAAACTTTAGTAAAATGATGTCATCAGTTCGGCAGAGAGTCTGCCGCAAATCAAAGGAGGAAAAAAATGAAAAAGAGAATTTTAGCACTCTTGCTTGCATCCGCTATGGTTCTGTCACTGGCAGCATGCGGCGGCGGCAAAACAGATGACAAGACCGATGGAACACCCGCAGCCACTGAAGAAGCAGGTTCCAAAGAAGCAGGTGATACCTCACTGGCTGACAAGAAGGTTGGCGTATGTATCTATCAGTTCGCAGATAACTTCATGACTCTGTTCCGTACAGAACTTGAAAACTATCTGGTAGCTCAGGGCTTCTCCAAAGAAAACATCAAGATCATGGACGGCGCAAACGATCAGGCTACACAGTCCGGTCAGATTGATGCTTTCATCGCTGAAGGTGTTGACGTTCTGATTATTAACCCTGTTAACTCTTCCTCTGCTGCAACCATCACAGATAAGGTTGTTGCTGCAGGTATTCCTCTGGTCTACATCAACCGTGAACCCGCTGCTGACGAAGAACAGAGATGGGAAGACAACAACTGGAATGTTTGCTACGTTGGTTGTGATGCACGTCAGTCCGGTACATACCAGGGCGAAATCATCGCTGATATGGGTCTGGACAAGATCGACCTGAACGGCAACGGCAAAGTTGATTACATCATGATCGAAGGCGATCCTGAAAACGTAGATGCACAGTACCGTACAGAGTTCTCCATCAAGGCTCTGAAAGATGCAGGTCTGGAAGTAAACTGCCTGGATGATCAGGTAGGTATGTGGGATCAGGTTAAGGGTCAGGAACTGGTTGGCAATGCACTGTCACAGCATGGCAATGAAATCGAAGTTGTATTCTGCAACAACGATGCTATGGCTCTTGGTGCTCTGCAGGCAATTCAGACAGCAGGACGTACTGTTGGAAAAGACATCTTCTTAGTAGGTGTTGACGCTCTGACAGAAGTTGTTGAAGACGTTATTGCAGGTACTGTTTCCGGTACTGTATTCAACGATCACTTTGCACAGGCTCACGGTGCAGCTGACGCAGCAATCAAGTATGTAAAGGGTGAAACAAACGAATATTACATTGGTTGTGACTACGTAAAGGTTACAACTGAAAATGCTCAGGAAATCCTGGATATGATCAAATAATTCGGATACAGGAGTTGCGGGAGTGAAACGCGGAGAAATCCGTTTGTATCATGATTACAATTTTGATTACGAATAAGAAATACTGAATAAGATGGTGGGTACGTTCTGTTCGTACCCACCGTTTTATGATTATTCTGATAATCAGCTACAGAAAAGGAGTTTCGCATGGCAGAGTTTTTTCTTGAATTGAAAAACGTTTCCAAGTCTTTTCCCGGTGTTAAGGCTCTGGATAACGTATCATTAAAGGTCCGCCCCGGTACTGTCCATGCACTGATGGGTGAAAACGGTGCAGGAAAATCCACACTGATGAAGTGTCTGTTCGGTATCTATAAAATGGATGCGGGTGAGATCTTCATTGATGGAAAAAAAGTCAGTATTGATAACCCTGATGATGCAATGAAAAAAGGTATTGCAATGGTGCATCAGGAATTACAGCCTGTTCTTCCGCGAAGCGTGGCGGAAAACATGTATCTTGGAAGATTCCCTACGAAAAACTATGGTCCTCTGAAGGTCATTGACCATAAAAAAATGTATGAGGATACAAAACACTGGTTAAAGGAAGTTGGTATGGATTTCGATCCGAAAACACCGCTTTCAGACCTTTCCATCGGACAGATGCAGTCCATCGAAATTGCAAAAGCAGTTTCCCATGATGCAAAGGTAATTATTTTCGATGAGCCGACCTCATCCTTATCTGAAAAAGAAGTTGATGTACTGTTCCGGATCATGAACGATCTTCGTGACCGGGGAGTAGCAATGATATATATTTCCCATAAAATGGACGAAATCAAGAAGATTTCCGATGATATCACCATCATGCGTGATGGTACATATGTTGGTACCTGGCCGGCGGCAGAAATGACCACCGATGACATCATTGCCAGAATGGTTGGCCGTGAACTGACCAATATCTATCCCGAGCGTGATAATAAACCCGGTGAAATCATTCTGGAATGTAAAAATCTGAGTTCCATTCATGATCATTCTTTCCAGGACTGTTCTTTCCATATCAGAAAAGGTGAAATTGTCGGCTTCGGCGGTCTGGTTGGTGCACAGCGTACGGAACTGATGGAGGCTATTTTCGGTATCCGTCATATCCGATCCGGCGAGATTTTCATTCATGGGAATAAGGTGGTTACCAATGCGCCCAGAAAGGCAATGAATGCCGGTATTGGCCTGATCACAGAAGACCGACGCGGAAACGGTATCCTTGGATGTCTCTCCATTAAGGATAATACCGGTATTTCCGTATATGATGAATATCTGAAAGCCGGTGTGATGCTGGATCATCCGAAGATTAATAAGACCGTGGACGAAAGCATTAAAAAACTGTCCATTAAGACCCCGAATATGAATGAAGCCATTGCTAACCTGTCCGGCGGCAACCAGCAGAAGGTTATTATTGCAAGATGGCTGGCAAACAATCCGGATATTCTGATCATGGATGAACCCACCCGCGGTATCGACGTAGGTGCAAAGCATGAAATCTATGAAATTATGGTGAAACTGGCACAGCAGGGAAAGGCAATCATCATGATTTCATCGGAAATGGCAGAGCTTCTCGGCATGTCTGACCGCATCTATGTCATGTGCAATGGTCATATCCGTGGTGAAATCACCGATCCGGCAGAAATGACACAGGAAAAGGTTATGAGTTACGCAACTATGTTTTAATCTGACTAAATCCTTATGGAGGAATACATAATGAACGCAAAGAAATTTGATATAAAAGATTTTCTGATCAATTACGGTGTTATTCTCGTAATGGTTGTGCTGGTTCTTTTCACCAGTATCAAATCTCCCAACTTCCTTTCATCAGGCAACCTGATGAATCTGATGCTGAATATCAGTGCACGTCTTGTCATTGCCCTTGGTATTGCCGGCTGTGTTATCACCGCGGGTTGTGACCTTTCCGCAGGTCGTATGATCGGTCTGGGCGGCTGTATTGCCGGTGTTCTGCTGCAGCGTGCGGACTATTCCGGTAAGTTCTTCCCGGATATGCAGCCCATGAACCTGTTTCTGGCCATTCTGGTTGTTATGCTGATCACCGCTCTTTTCGGTGCAGTAACCGGTTTCTTCATTGCTTTTCTGGACGTACCGCCTTTTATTTCCACACTGGCTATGATGGAAATTGTTTATGGTCTGAATCTGATTTTCACTAACGCAACTCCTCTGGGCGGCTATGTAGAGTCCTATACCTCACTGGCTACCAAAAAAATTCTGATGATTCCGGAACTGGTGTGGATCGCTATAATCGTTGCTGTCATCACATGGTTCATTTTTAACATGACCCGTCACGGCAAATACATGTATGCCATCGGTGCCAACCCCCAGGCAGCAGCAGTTGCCGGTGTTCCCGTGAAACTGACCATGGTTCTGATTTATGCAAAGGCAGCAGCCATGTACGGTCTTGCAGGTTTCATGCTGGGCGCAAAATCCGGCGGTGCTTCTGTAAACCTTGGTCTCGGTTACGAAATGGAAGCAATTGCAGCATGTACAATCGGCGGTGTATCCGTAACAGGTGGTCGCGGTAAGGTTTCATCTGCTATCATCGGTGTATGTGTATTTGAATTCCTGAAGGCAGCTCTCCAGTTCCTGGGTGTCAATGCAAATGCACAGTGGATCGCCCTGGGTATCATTATTTACATTGCAATTTCACTGGATATCAGAAAGTACGTTGCCAAGAAATAATTTGATTTCCAATATGAACAAGAACCGGCTGCCGGTTTCGGATGGTAAAACATTCGGAACCGCAGTCGGTTTTTTTGTGCTTTCTCATATTTATTTGTCCCCTGGCTCAAAATATGATATGATGAAAAATAACAAATTATCAACAGACAAAGGACGGAAACAATGAATTTATATTCAGTACTGATGGTTGACGATGAAGAAGAAGTAATCCGGATCATCCGGAAAAAAATCGATTGGGAAGAAATCGGTTTTCAGGTATGCGGTTACGCCAGAAATGGGATTGAAGCACTGGAAATGATGGAAGAACTGCAGCCGGATGTGGTCATGACCGATATCAAAATGCCGTACATGGATGGACTGGAACTGACAGCAAAGATCAAAGAACAATATACGGATACCAGAATCATTATCTTTTCCGGTTTTGATGAGTTTGATTACGTCAAACAGGCCATTGGACTGGAGGTGGAACAGTATCTGCTGAAACCACTGGATTCTGTGGAAATTCGTCAGGTATTTGAAAAAGTGAAGAATTCTCTGGATGCGGACCGTAATCTGAAAAACAACATTGCCCATCTGGAAAGCTATTATGAAAAAAGTCTTCCGCTTTTGAGGGAGGGATTTCTGGCTTCCCTTCTGGATGATGCGGTGCCGGATCATAATCTTAAGGGGTATCTGGATGAATATCGGATTTCTCTGGATGGTCCGTTTTTTGCAGTTGCAATCATACATACCAGTTCACGGTCTGCACCGGAAGGCATGTCAGCCAGTCTTTTGCGTCTGTCGGTGAGGCAGCTGGTAGATCAGAGCAGTATCAGCAGTGAAGGAAACTATATTTTCAACTACAGGAATAATATTGTGGCAGTGACGCAGCTGGAAAAGAAGGAGGAGATTGCCCGATATACGGATCTGTGCGACCGGTTCTGCAAAAGTGCAAAACGATCCTGTCAGGCAATTGTAACCATTGGAATCGGTCAGGTGGTGGACCAGATCCATGATCTGATTCTGTCCTATAAAGGTGCCAGAGAAGCCTTGTCCTACCGGACATTGTATGGTGCAGGAAATGCCATCAATATTGTGGAGATTGATCCCAGAGATACCCGTGCGGTTGTGGATATTCAGGACAGTAATGATCTTCATGACATTTTTAAACAAATTAAAATGGGAAATACGGACAGCCTGGAAAAGGCAGTAAACCGATTTGTTCTTTCCCTGAAGTCGTCCAATATCAATATGCAGGGATTCAGTCTGATTTTGATGGAACTGCTGACCGGATTTTATCGCTTTTTAACCAACAATGAGATCAATACGGGTATTCTGTCAGAAGAACATGAAGACGTATATACAAAACTGCTTCAGATGGACTCGCTGGAAGAAATCCGTAACTGGCTGTTCAATATATCACTGAAGATTCAGAGAAGTATTCAGGAACAGCGCTCCAGCAAAACCGGTTCTTTTGTCCGGGAAGCACAGAATTACGTTCTGGATAATTACAGCAATCCGGAATTGAGCATCGATCTGATCTGTTCGGAACTTGGTGTCAGTTCCGCCTATTTTTCCACGGTTTTCAAACGGGAAACCGGGAAAACTTTTATCAATTATCTGACGGAAATCCGCATGAAGGAAGCGGAACGTCTTCTGATGGAGCAGGATGAGAAAAAATATATCATTGCGGAAAAGGTGGGGTATTCCGATCCCAGCTATTTCAGTTATGTTTTTAAAAAGTGGTTTGGTGTATCACCAATGAAATATAAGCAGGGGAGCAGAAATTCATTGTGAAAACATGGATTAAAAAGAAATACAGTCAGTTAAAAGAAAAAATAAATATGCCGGGTATGGGTGTCCAGATGATGATCGCGGTATCGTTCACGGTGGTTGCCTGTGTCACGATTATTTTTCTGAGCCTGATTCTGTATAATCTGTTTTCCGATCGTGTGATACGGTCCAAAACAGAAAGTGCGGAACAGTTTCTGAATCAGACAAAACGTTCCATGGAAGATTATCTGCGCAGCAACCGGCGGATTTCCGATGCCCTGTACTATTCCTGTATTAAAAACACAGATCTGGAATCAGATTCCCTGGATGAATCGCTGAATCTGGTATATGAAACCAACAAAGATAATGTGGTTGGAATTGCATTATATACCGGCGATGGCACATTGGTCAGCTCCGTACCGGTGGCAGGAAAAAAGCAGCCCGGGGAAATCATCACCCGGGATTGGTTTACCAATGCGTTCCGTGAAGTGGAAAATCTCCATTTTTCCATGCCCCATGTGCAGAATCTGTCCGATGAACTGCCGGAAGGGTATCACTGGGTGATTTCTCTGAGCCGGGTTGTGGAACTGAATGTGAATGGTGCACCGGGTCAGGGGGTATTACTGGTTGATATTAAATACAGCAGTATCCGGCAGATTCTGGAAAAAGTGAATTCTGACAATACATCGGAGTATATCTATCTGTGCGATGGGGAGGGAAATATCATATATCATCCCCAACAGGAACTGATGAATGCCGGTCTCTATGAAGAAACAACAACGGATATTGCGTTTCTGACCGATGGTTCTTATAACCGGAAATTACAGGGGGAAGACTGCATCATTGTCACCAAAACCATCAGCTATACAGGCTGGAAACTGGTCAGTGTAATCTCGAAAAACAGTTATAATCTGGGGTTATATCGCATGCGTTATCTGCTGGTATTTTTCATCAGTATTACCATACTTGGAATTCTGCTGATCAATCAGCAGGTATCCCGAAGTATCACCAGACCTCTGATCAGACTGGATCGTTCCATCCGGGATATTGAAAATGGTAATCTGGATCCGGACATCTACATCGGCGGCCCCACGGAAGTGGAACATCTTGGCCGAACTCTCCAGTCTTCCGTTCAGCGGATCCGGCAGCTGATGGATGAAGTTCTGGAAGAACAGGAACTGAAACGGCGCAGCGAGCTGGATGCCCTGCAGTCTCAGATTAATCCTCATTTTCTGTATAATACGCTGGATTCCGTCATGTGGATGATTGAAGATGAACAGAATGACGGAGCTGTTTATATGATCAAGGAACTGGCCAAACTCCTGCGGATCAGTATCAGCCGTGGGAGAACGATCATACCGGTCCGGGATGAAATCATGCATGCCAGAAGCTATATGAATATCCAGAAAATACGGTACAAAAACCAGTTTACCTGCAGTTTTGATATCGATGATTCCATCATGGAATGTGCAACCATCAAACTGATTATTCAGCCGCTTCTGGAAAATGCCATTTACCATGGTGTCCAGGGGATGGATGAGGATGGTGAGATTCTGGTTCAGGGAATACGGGATGGTGATCGGATTTATCTGGATGTGATTGATAACGGTTATGGGATGACAGTGGAACAGATTGAAAAGCTGTTGTCCGGTGATAAGAAGCAGGAAGATTCTTCGGCCGGAAAAGGAAATGGAGTGGGGCTTCGGAATGTGGATACCCGGATCCGGATGCGTTTCGGAGAAGGATTTGGTCTGCAGATTGAAAGCGAACGGGGAGAAGGAACCCGTATGCGTCTGGTTCTGCCCTTTGTAGAGTACACCCCGGATATGGAAGAGAAAATGAACTGGAAACAGCACAGTACAAAATGAAAAAACATAAATGGAAAAACATAAATGGAATAACAGAAAGCGATAAAATACATAAATGGAATAACAGAAAGCAATGAAAAAACAAAGTCATATGAATAGACAATATGGATGGTTTCTCATCGTATCCATATTGATCAGTATCATTATCTGGGCTGCTTACGGACTGTTTGCAGAAGAAGAACCCATGGAAACTGTCCATATATCGGTTATTCTGGAAGACGATGGAAATTCCCGATGGACTGCATTTCAGCAGGGACTGGAATGGGCAGCCAGAGCGTATCAGGTGGACATGAGTGTTGTTCCGACAGCAGGATTTTCCGGAACAGAAGAGCAGTGGGAACTGGTGGAACAGAAAACAGAAGATGGAACCGATGGAATTCTTCTGAATCCGTACAATGCAGATGGCATTCGTCAAAAACTGAGTGGTTTTAAAGGAAATGTCAGAATTCTTCTGGTGGAGAATGATATCAGCAGAAACGGCGATACCATCCCATCTGTTTCTGCAGTCGGACCGGATTATGGTGATGTGGGGAAAGCGTTGTTTGATGAAATCATGGAAGATTATCAGAACCGGGCAATGGAAAATGACGAACAGGACTTTTCTGAAACAGGACAGATCGACAATCTTCTTCAGGGGAAAAAGGTTCTTCTTCTGACCTCCAATCCGGGAAAATCAGGAGCCATTCAGGCAGGAGAGAAAATAAAAGAACTGATGAAAGAGCAGAATATCGGTTCATGGGAAACCGCAGTTCTTTCATCGCAGGAAGATGAAATTGCAGCAGAAAATCGAGAGGCGGATATCATAATTGCGCTGGATGATGTCAGTCTGCGGATTGCAGCAGAAATACAGGCATCTTTCACGGGAAATCAACATGACCTTTATGGAATCGGAAGCTGTTCAGACAATGTGTATTATCTGGAACAGGGTATGATCCGCTCCATGATTGTGATAAACTACTTTAAGATGGGATATGAAAGTGTGGCTTTGCTGGCAGATACCATCCGGACAAACAACAGTGAACAGCAGCGGGTGGACATCGGGTTCCAGGCAGTAAGACCGGAAGAAGTTCATACTCCGGAAATTGAAAAACTTCTGTTTCCTATTGTACAGTAAGAACAAAGAACGCAATAATAGAAAGATGTGACGTGAATTGCAGAAAAGAATAAAATGGATAAAAAAAAGCCTGACGACATGTCTGACAGCGTGTCTGACAGGGTGTCTGCTGTTTTCCGGCTGTGCCGGAAGGAACAGCGGGAAAGTAAATGAAATTCAGATCGGTGTGGTGGTATATGATGAATACGATACCTTTATTTCTCAGTTGATGAATGAGTTTATGGAAGATGTTTCTGAACAAATTAAAAACGGGAAACGAATTTCTGTGAAACGGTATAATGCAGCGGGAAATCAGATTACGCAGAATGAACAGGTGGAAAAGCTGATAGAAAAGGGCTGCAATGTCATCTGCGTCAATCTGGTGGATCGAACGGATCCCTCCATGATTATTGAAGCAGCCAGAAAAGCTGATATTCCGGTTATTTTTTTTAACCGGGAACTGGTGGAGAAAGATCTGATGAGCTGGGATAAGCTGTATTATGTGGGAGCCGATGCCTTTGAATCCGGAATAATGCAGGGACAGATAGCAGCCGATGCATGGTTTGAAAATCTGGAAACGGACCGGACGCTGGACAAAAACGGGGATGGCTGTCTGCAGTATGTGGTGCTGGAAGGAGAAGCCGGACATCAGGATTCCATTGTACGGAGTGAATATTCTGTGAATGCACTGATCGATGCGGGGATTCAGGTGGATAAATGTGAATCTTCCATTGCAAACTGGAGCCGGGCCCAGGCCCAGACCAAAATGGCACAGCTTCTCAATAAATATGGAGATACCATTGAACTTCTTCTCTGCAACAATGACGATATGGCTCTGGGGGCCATTGATGAAATGAAAGCACAGTCCATTCCCAGGGAAAAATGGCCGGCTGTTGTGGGGATTGACGGAACCGATGTGGGGCTGGAAGCCGTGGTCAATGGTGATATGCTGGGAACGGTGTATAATAACAAAGAAGGACAGGCAAGGGCCATGCTTCAGCTGGCCATATACGCTGTTACCGGCGAAGGGTATGAGAAGCTGGATCTGGAAGATGGCAAATACATCCGTTTTCCTTACATGAGAGTAACCAATGAGAATATCGGAGAATTTACTGAATAAAACAGATACATAAAGTTTAGCGTATAAAATCAGGAAAAAGGAGGGACACCCATGGATTATCTGGAAAATGAAGCATGGAGACCTTATTATCACGAACTGGATGAAGAAAAAAGGTGGAAATTATATGAAGAAATAGTAAATTTCACAGAAGATGACGGAGCCAATGCACTTCGTAAAAAATTATATGAAAAGCGATATACCAATCCGAAAAAGCCGGGGAAAAAAGCAGATAACGGCATCTGGGAAATGGTTCTTATGCCGGCACAGTTTCACGGTGTTGTGGCAATTAAAAAAAATACACAGAAACAGATTCGGGAATCCCTGGAAAAACTGGGTATAACAGTGGAGAATATGAGCACGGATGTGAAAAAATCCGCTGTTTACTGGGAAATTCGGAACATTGCCAGACGATTCTATTCCACCATGGAAAGTCCACGTTACGGACGAAAACTGTTTGGTATGATGGAATCCTCCTGGGATGAAAAACAGGTACGGGCAGCGGGTGATGTATGGACCATGGCCGAGCTGGTTCCGGAAAAGTTTGACATGAAGGAAGAAATGGAACTGTTTACCCGCGCGGTGATTGACGAATTTTACTGTGTTTCCAATGATGCAGAACGGATTTATGAAGCAGTAAGGGAAAAATCCAGAATCCCCAGATTTCCTATTATTTTATAAGTCAAGGGGCAAACGTATTGAACCGTTTGCCTGTGCTATTTTATCATAATATCATAAGAGGAGATAATATGAAAAACGAAAAAATAATGGGGCATCTGGCTGCGGTGGTCTGCGTGCTGATCTGGGGAACAACCTTTATTTCTACAAAAATTCTGCTGAGAGGGTTTGGGTCGGTGGAAATACTGGTAATCCGTTTTGTGATCGGTTTGCTGGCTCTGACTGCTGCTTGTCCCAGACGGATGATTCTGCAGGATAAAAATCAGGAAGTGTATTATGCACTGGCCGGGCTGACCGGTGTGGCCTTGTATTACCTGCTGGAAATTGTGGCCTTATCTTATACCTTTGCGTCCAACGTGGGAATTATTATTTCCACAGCTCCTTTTCTGACTGCCCTTGTACTGCATCTGTGTCAGAAGGAGGAGACACCTTTATATCGATCATTTTTTGTGGGCTTTGTGGTGGCATTCAGCGGCATCGTTCTGATTTCCTTAAACGGTGCCTCCTTTCATCTGAGCCCCAAAGGAGATTTTCTGACTTTGGGAGCTGCTTTTGTGTGGGCGCTGTATTCCTTGTTTCTGAAGAAAATCAATACCTTTGGCTATCCCACAGTCCTTAATACCCGGCGGATTTTTATCTGGGGAATCTTTTTTATGATTCCCATATCGCTGCTTCTGGGATTTGATCCGGACTGGGGGAAACTGACAGAACCGATATATCTGTTTAATTTCCTGTTTCTGGGAATCTGTGCCTGCGCCCTTTGTTTTGCCGTATGGAATTATGCGGTGAAAGTGGCAGGTGCAGTAGAGACCAGTATTTATATTTATTTGACACCCATTGTTACGCTGGCGGCATCGGCACTGATTCTGCAGGAACCGGTCACAGGTCTGATGGTGGCAGGAACCATTCTGACCCTGGCTGGATTGCTGATTTCGGAAATAAAGCCAAAAGAAAACGGGAATGCAAACGAAGAGGAAACCTCTGAAAAAAATACCGGAAATGAAAATCATTGTCCGGATGTGGAGGTGTAACGAACGATGCTTTCCATTTTTCTGATACTGATTGCAGGGATTTTATGGGGCAGCATGGGGCTGTTTGTCAGGACATTAAACGCAGCAGGTCTCCATACCATGGATCTGGTGGTATTGCGGGCAGTGTTCACCGTATTCCTGTTATTTGTATGGCTGTTCCTGTTTCAAAGAGAAAAGCTGAAAATACGATTAAAGGATCTCTGGTGCTTTCTGGGAACGGGTCTCTGCAGTGTTGTTTTTTTCAATTACTGCTATTTTAAAACCATCACACTGACCTCCATGTCGGTGGCTGCCGTTTTGCTGTACACTGCACCGGCTTTTGTCATGATATTTTCCAGAATTCTGTTCGGCGAACGATTTACCCTCAGAAAAACAGCAGCCATCGGAATGACCTTTCTGGGCTGTGTCTGTGTAACAGGAGTTTTCGGCTCTTCTGCGGTGCTTTCTTTACGGGGGCTGATGACCGGTCTGGGGGCAGGATTCGGGTATGCTTTGTATTCCATTTTCAGCCGCTATGCCCTAGAGCGGGGATATGATTCCATGACTATTACCTTCTACACTTTTCTGCTTGCGGCAGCAGGATCCCTTTTTCTCTGTGACCGGACGCTGGTGCTCCAGACGGTGACAGAGAGCCCTGGTATGCTTTGCTTTACCGCGATATTTGCACTGGCGGTAACGATTATTCCCTATCTGACGTATACAGCAGGACTGAAACATGTGGAAAACGGTCAGGCAGCTGTCATTGCATCAGTGGAACCGGTGGCTGCTACCATCATTGGCATGATCGCTTTCCATGAGCCTCTGACAATCAGCGGAATAGTCGGAATGCTGCTGGTACTGGGCGGAATTGTGATCTGCAATCTGAAATAAAAAGGAAAAAGGAAGAGCATATGCTGGTATCCTATTAATAGCATGATAGGAAGCATATGCTTCTTTTTATCTAACATAAAGTCATGTTTTTACCCCCATGAATTTTGTATAATGGGAATACTTGCAACTATCTGCCATTGCAGTACGGGGATCCGGGCGTATGTGCCCTGCGGATTCGGACAGCCTGCAATGAAACTGAATTAATGGAGGAACGAACATATGTGGTTGGGAGTTGACTATTATCCGGAACAGTGGGATGCATCTTTGATGGATCAGGACATGGACACCATCGTGGAACTGGGATGCAATGTTATACGAATTGCTGAATTTTCCTGGCATCTGATGGAAAAGACAGAAGGACAGTATGATTTTTCTTTTTTTGACAATGTAATTGCCCATGCAAAACAG
>JBJELP010000002.1:0-4973 GCA_051879215.1 Lachnospiraceae bacterium | reverse complement strand
ATATTTAAACACATATAGACACTTTTATCAATAATTTGTATTACTTATATCTCTCTCCTTTCCTGCAAACGGATCTGACTCCGATCCGTAATGATCCTGTTTTTTACAACCACAAACATCATAGCATAATTTCTGCAATATCTCAATGACACACTGGAATGTCACCCTATTCAAAAGAAATCAGTTCATATTCTTCTTCCTCAATGGCCTTTCGGATTGCTTCCTCATCCAGTTCCCCGTTTACCAGTACAACAGCCCGTTCTTCCACATGACTGGCTGTGGCTTCCACAACCTGCGGGAAGGATTCCAGGATTTCTTTCACACTTCTTTCACAGTGTTCGCACATCATGCCCCGAATATGAATTACCTGTTTCTGAAGCACCGCATCATGGGATGAAGCCTTCTTTTCCAATCCCGCTGTTTCATCCGATAAAGTGGTTTTTCTGATGGAAGACAGTGCCGCATGCAGATCGTTCACCTGTTTTTTCAACGGTCTGTCTTTTTCCGTGCTGTAAACCGAAAACAGGTTTAATCGCAGTGCATTGCTGACAACGCAGAAACTGGACAGACTCATGGCAGCAGCGCCGAACATCGGATTCAGCTTCAGACCGAACAGCGGAATCCAGACGCCTGCTGCCAGCGGAATCCCAATGATATTATAAAAAAATGCCCAGAAAAGATTTTCATGAATATTCCTTAATGTGGCACGGCTTAACCGAATGGCACCGGAGACATCGCTGAGGCGGCTCTTCATCAGCACCACATCGGCTGCATCGATGGCCACATCCGTGCCGGCACCGATGGCAATTCCCATATCCGCTCTGGTCAGTGCCGGTGCGTCGTTGATTCCATCCCCGACCATGGCAACCTTTCCTTTTTTCATTAATTCGCGGATAACCGTCTCTTTTCCATCCGGAAGTACCCCTGCAATCACTTCATCCACGCCTGCCTGTTTTCCGATCGCTCCGGCAGTCCGTTCATTATCACCGGTCAGCATGACAACACGGATTCCCATATTCTGCAATTCTCTGATTGCCTGGGGGCTGTCTTCTTTTATAATATCAGCAACTGCAATGATACCTGACAGCATTCCGTTCCGGCTGAAAAACAGCGGTGTTTTTCCTTCTTCTGCCAATTGTTCCGCCGCTTTTTTCATCTCCTCACTGACCACAGCCTTTTTGCTGATAAACCGCTCATTCCCTCCGTACACTTCAGCATTATTCCATACGGCAGAAAGGCCATTGCCGGGAAGCGCTTTAAAATCAGAAACCTCCTCTGCAATCAGCTTTTTTTCTTCTCCATATCGAATAATGGCCTTTGCCAGGGGGTGTTCACTCTTCTTTTCCAACGCAAATGCCAGTTTCAGAAGTTCTTCTTCTGCTGTTCCTTCCGCAGGAATCAGATCAGTCACTTCCGGTTCTCCCCGGGTAATGGTTCCTGTCTTATCCAGAGCCACGATCTGCACCTTGCCGGTTTCCTCCAATGAAACCGCCGTTTTAAAAAGGATACCGTTTTTTGCTCCCACGCCGTTTCCAACCATAATTGCAACCGGAGTGGCAAGTCCCAGCGCACAGGGGCAGCTGATAACCAGAACAGAAATCCCTCTGGCAAGAGCAAATCCGGGATCCTGCCCTGCGATCAGCCAGATAATGGTTGTTGCCGCTGCAATGGAAATGACTATGGGTACAAACACACCGGAAACTCTGTCTGCAATCTTAGCAATGGGTGCCTTTGTTGCTGCCGCATCACTTACCATCTGAATAATCTGGGACAATGTGGTATCTTCACCAACTCTTGTGGCTTCACAGCGAAGGAAACCGGATTGATTCATGGTTGCCGCGGATACCGGATCTCCAGCTTCTTTATCCACCGGGATACTTTCTCCGGTGAGAGCCGATTCATTCACCGCACTGTGTCCCTCCAGCACGATTCCGTCCACGGGAATATTTTCGCCGGGACGAACCAGAAATACATCTCCCTTTCTTACCTGATCGATGGAAACCGTCACATCTTCGCCATTTCGTTCTATAACAGCAGTTTTCGGTGCCAATTTCATCAATCCCTTCAATGCATCCGTGGTACGGCCCTTGGAACGGGCTTCCAGCATCTTTCCCACAGTAATCAGGGTCAGAATCATGGCTGCCGATTCAAAATAGAACTCATGCATCAGTTCCATGACACGATCCGCATCCATGTGTACCTGTGCGTCTGTCATGGCAAACAGGGCGTATACGCTCCATAAAAAAGAAACTCCGGAACCCATGGCAACCAGCGTATCCATATTGGGAGAACGATGCAGAATTCCCTTCACTCCATTGATAAAAAACTTCTGATTGATAATCATGACTATAGCCGCCAGAAGCATCTGCAGTAACCCCATGGCCACATGATTCCCTTCAAAAAAGGCCGGAAGCGGCCATCCCCACATCATATGTCCCATGGAAACATACATCAGCACTGCCAGAAATCCCAGAGAGGCAATCAATCTGCGTTTCAGAACCGGTGTTTCATGATCTGCCAGTGCATCTTCATCCACGGCTTTTGCCGAAGCCGCAGCGTCACCTTTTAAAGCAGCTCCATATCCGGCATCCTCTACGGCTTTTATGATATCCTGAGAAGATGCAGTTCCCTCTACTCCCATGGAATTGGTCAGCAAACTGACCGAACAGGTCTCCACACCCGGAACCTTTCCCACGGCTTTTTCCACACGGCTGACACACGCTGCACATGACATGCCGGTTACTTCATACTGTACCATATGTTTCCTCCTGTAAAATCAAATGTACTCCCATAATTATTTCTGAGAGTATCAATCAGCATTCCTGAAATATGATCTTTCTTTTTATTCCAACACCCCCAGGGGGTGTCCGTGTTTTTATTATGATGGATTACAGGAAAAATGTCAAGGGGATATCAGAAAGAAAAAACAATATCCGTTAGGGAGTTTTTTTAATTGTCTCTGACAAACAAATCAACGCCTGTTTATTTGTCGGATTTCTCAAAAATAAATAAAATAAAGCTATTTTCTTGACTCAAAAAAATGTGCAGTATATAATACCGCATATCCTTTTAAAAAACGCAGACAATGGAGTCATCCGACCCCATTGTCTGCGTTTTTTATTTGTAACAGGATACAGGAAGGGAGGAACATCATGAGACTTAATCCAAAAGAACAGGAAAAATTGCTGCTTCACATGGCAGGAAATCTTGCCAAAGAAAGAAAAGAAAGAGGTTTGAAACTGAATTACGTGGAAGCTCTGGCGTATATCAGTTCTGAACTTCTGGAACTTGCAAGAGACGGGAAAACCGTTGTGGATCTGATGCAGCTCGGAACCGGAATCCTCACAAAAGATGATGTGATGGAAGGTGTGGCTGATATGATCGATGAAGTTCAGGTTGAAGCTACTTTTCCGGATGGCACCAAACTTGTAACCGTACATAATCCGATTCAGTAGCAGTAAAAATAGTCTATGAAAAACTGGAGCTTAAAAGGGCTCCATTAAGGAGGAACTGATTATGAAAATTGGTGAAATTATGGCTCTGGACCGTGAAATTACACTGAATGAAGGAAAAAAAACAGTGACTGTAACGGTGGCAAATAAAGGAGACAGACCCGTACAGGTCGGTTCTCATTTTCATTTTTTTGAAGTGAACAGATGCCTTTCTTTTGACAGAGAAAAGACATATGGATACCATCTGGATATTCCGTCCGGTACATCCGTAAGATTTGAACCCGGTGAAGAAAAAGTGGTACAGCTTACGGAATTGGGCGGAAGAAAACGGGTATTCGGATTGAATGACCTGACCCGTGCACAGGCAACAGAAGATACAAAGGCAGTTTCCATGGAAGCTGCGAAATTAAAAGGATTTCTGTAAGGAGGTACAACAATGAGTGTAAAAATTTCCGGAAGCAAATATGCGGCAATGTATGGACCGACTACAGGAGATAAGGTACGTCTGGCAGATACAAGCCTTATAATTGAGGTTGAAAAAGACTTTACAACTTATGGCGATGAAGTGAAATTCGGCGGCGGCAAGACCATCCGGGACGGTATGGGGCAGTCTGTCAAAACCTGCAGCAGAGATGGAGACCTGGATCTGGTTATCACCAATGCGCTGATCGTGGATTCCACCGGAATTATTAAAGCAGACATTGGAATCAAAGATGGTAAAATTGCCGGAATCGGCAAAGCCGGAAATCCGGATATCATGGATGGCGTAACTCCCGGCATGACAGTAGGTGCATCCACAGAAGCACTTGCAGGGGAAGGCATGATTGTAACAGCAGGCGGTATTGACACCCATATTCATTTTATCAGTCCCCAGCAGATTGACTGTGCCCTGTACAGCGGCGTAACCACCATGATCGGAGGCGGTACCGGTCCTGCAGATGGTACCAACGCCACAACCTGCACCCCCGGACCGTGGAATCTGAAAATGATGTTAAAAGCAGCGGAAGAATATCCAATGAACCTTGGATTTCTGGGAAAAGGAAACTGTTCCGATGAAGCCCCTCTTATTGAGCAGGTAAAAGCCGGAGCCATGGGGCTGAAGATTCATGAAGACTGGGGTTCTACACCTGCAGTTATCAATCATTGCCTGAATGTGGCAGATGAATATGATGTACAGGTTGCCATTCACACCGATACATTAAATGAAGGCGGATGTGTGGAAGATACCCTTGCAGCCATCGGCGGAAGAACCATTCATACCTATCATACAGAAGGTGCCGGCGGCGGACATGCACCGGATATCATCCGTGCAGCAGCAGCCCCCAATGTACTTCCTTCTTCCACCAATCCAACCATGCCGTATACCGTAAATACACTGGATGAACATCTGGACATGCTTATGGTATGTCATCATCTGGACAAGAGAATTCCGGAAGATGTGGCTTTCGCAGATTCCCGTATCCGTCCGGAAACCATTGCAGCAGAAGATGTCCTCCATGATATGGGAATTTTCAGTATGAT
>JBJELP010000001.1:0-21960 GCA_051879215.1 Lachnospiraceae bacterium | reverse complement strand
CTCCGGCGTTCTTTTCCGGGATCAAGTATTTTATACATATATAATCTCCTTCCTATATTCATATCGACGTTTGCGGATCGTTTATCCTGCAATGCCATTTTAAACTACTGTTTTCTCATTGCCAAATACTTTTATTTTATATATGATATAATAATGTTGGTGGCAAAAGCTTTTGACCCCTTGATACCTACTGATTTTTCCGCTTTCCGTGCCCCTTTTCACTGTAATGCAGTTTATGAAATACAGGCTATACCATAAAAAACGAAGGATGTAACATACCATGAAAACAAATTCAAAAACAAGAGATATGACAGAGGGAACCATCTGGAAGCATCTGATCCTGTTCTCCATCCCTCTGATGATCGGCAACCTGTTCCAGCAGCTTTATAATCTGGTGGACAGTATCGTTGTCGGCAATTTTGTAGGAAGCGAAGCACTGGCTGCTGTCGGAACTTCTATGCCAATCATTAATATGCTGGTTGGTTTCTTTATGGGCCTGGCAACCGGCGCCGGTGTTGTCATCTCCAACTATTTCGGGGCAAAGGATCAGAAAAATCTGGAGGATTCCATCCATACCACTCTCCTGCTGACAATGATTCTGGGAGCAGTATTTACTGTGATCGGCATTGTAATCACACCTGCCATGCTGCATCTGATGGAAACACCGGAGGATGTTTTTGGCGATGCATGTACTTATCTGCGCATCTTTTTTGCCGGTATCTGGGCTCTGATGATCTACAATATGGGATCCGGCATCCTGCGTGCAGTGGGGGACTCCAGACGGCCGCTTTATTTTCTGTGTTTGACCTCCATCACCAACATCATTCTGGATCTCCTGTTGGTTATCGTTTTCGATCTGGGGGTTTGGGGAGTTGCTCTGGCCACTGTTTCTTCTGAAATTCTTTCCGCTGTTCTGGTATTGGCCATTCTGATGCGCACCAAAGAGGTATACAGGATGAATCCGGCAAAATTACACCTGAACCGGAAAATTCTCAAAAAAATCTGTGTCATTGGTCTTCCTGCCGGTTTTCAGAGTTCAGTTATTTCTTTTTCCAATGTATTTGTCCAGTCCTATATCAATCATTTTGGCTCTGCATGTATGGCCGGATGGGCATCTTACCTCAAAGTCGATCAGTTTATGCTCCTGCCGCTTCAGACCCTTTCCATGACCTGTACCACATTTATCGGTCAGAACAGAGGTGCTGCCAAACCGGACCGCATGAATTCCGGCATGCGCTGGAGCCTTGGCATTGCTCTGGCTGTTTCTGTTTTCCTGACGTTAATTGTGAATCTGGCCGCCATCCCGCTGATTCGCCTTTTTACATCCGATCCGGAAGTAATCCGTTATGGCCGCATCTTTCTGCATTTTATTTCTCCTTTCTATTTCTCCGCCTGTTTCAATCAGATTCATGCAGGTGTTCTGAGAGGTTCAGGAGATGCAGCCGGTCCCATGGTTATCATGCTGTTCAGTTTTGTGGCATTCCGGCAGATTTACCTGTTTACAGTATCCCATATCACGGATTCTTTCTATCCCATTGCATTTGCCTATCCGGCGGGTTGGATTGTCTGCACCCTGATCATGGCCGTTTATTTTCAATTCAAATGGAGGAAGATTCTGGAAGCTTCTGCAAAAACTCTCTTATAACGGAGATTCCCCTATAACTTTGTATGATTTGTATAAAAAGTGCTATCGTTGCAGCTGTTTTTGTGATATCATAGTTAATGGTTCTGACGGTATACCTGTTTTATGATATTGGAATCAAAAGGTTCCGACCCATGATGCAAAGGTATAAAAGAGTCGGAAATTTTAGAAAAAACTTTTGAGGTGATAACGTGCTGGAATTAAAGAACGTTTCCTTTGATGTCGAGGATGAAAAGGGGAAAAAAGAGATCATTAAAGACATCAGCCTGACTGTGGATGAGAAAAAATTCGTAGTAATTACCGGTCCCAATGGCGGGGGTAAATCCACACTGGCGAAACTGATTGCCGGAATTGAAAAACCTACCTCCGGTAAGATTTATTTTAACGGAGAGGATATTACCGATAAATCGATCACAGAACGTGCAAACATGGGTATCAGCTTCGCTTTTCAGCAGCCTGTCCGCTTTAAAGGCATTCAGGTGCTGGATCTGATTCGTATTGCTGCAAAGAAACAGCTGTCCGCTGCAGATGCATGTGAGTATCTGGCTGAGGTTGGGCTTTGCGCAAAGGATTACATCAATCGTGAAGTCAATGCCAGCCTTTCCGGTGGTGAACTGAAGCGTATCGAAATCGCAACCGTACTGGCAAGAGGCACTCAGCTGTCCGTATTCGACGAACCGGAGGCAGGTATCGACCTGTGGAGTTTCCAGAATCTGATTCAGGTATTTGAACGCATGCAGGAAAAGAACCGGGATGGTTCCATTATAATTATTTCCCACCAGGAACGAATCCTGAACATTGCAGATCAGGTAATTGTACTGGCTGACGGACGCATTGCCAAACAGGGACCCAAGGAAGAGATCCTTCCTCAGCTGCTGGGCACTTCATCCGCAGTGGATATGTGTGACAGATTTCAGGGAGGTAAAGCATAATGATCGATTTTAATCCGGAAACAGGCGAATTAAAACTGGACGAAATCCAGAAAAGAATTCTTGCAGAGGTAGCTGACCTTCATTCTGTACCCGAAGGCGCTTACAATATTCGTTCCAACAGTGAAACTGCAGGCCGTGTGACCACAGCCAATATTGATATCATTTCCAAAGAAGACGGATCCGGTATTGATATCCGTATCAAACCCGGTACCAAATTCGAAAGTGTGCATATCCCTGTTGTATTAAGCAAAAGCGGTTTAAAAGAAGTTGTATACAACGATTTTTATGTGGGTGAAGACTGTGATGTGGTTATTGTAGCAGGCTGCGGTATTGACAACTGCGGTAATCAGGACTCCGAGCATGATGGTATCCATCGTTTCTTCGTTGGTAAAAATTCCAGAGTAAAATATGTGGAAAAGCATTACGGTTCCGGTGACGGTGCAGGAAAACGTATCCTGAACCCCGGCACTGTTGTAAATCTGGATGAAAATGCTGTCATGGAAATGGAAATGGTCCAGATCAAGGGTGTGGACAACACCAATCGTGTCACAACTGCAGATCTGGCAGCCGGTTCCAAGCTTCTGGTCCGTGAACGTCTGATGACACACGGCGATCAGGTTGCCCTGAGCAGCTACGAAGTAAGACTGAACGGTGAAGGCGCCAGCGCAGACGTTGTATCCCGTTCCGTAGCAAAGGATGATTCTTATCAGAAATTCGATTCCAAGATCACCGGCAACGCCGCATGCAACGGTCACACTGAATGTGATGCCATCATCATGGGCAATGCAAAG
The DNA here is from genome assembly GCA_051879215.1 of Lachnospiraceae bacterium. GTDB lineage: Bacteria > Bacillota > Clostridia > Lachnospirales > Lachnospiraceae > TWA4. The sequence continues at coordinate 18,595 of JBJELP010000001.1, read as the reverse complement.
ATCCTTGCAATCCCTCAGCTGGAAGCAAACGATCTGGATGCTGCACTGATCCACGAAGCAGCCATCGGCAAGATTGCCGGCGAACAGATCATCAAGCTGATGACCCTGGGGCTGACAGAGGAAGAAGCTGAAGAACAGATCATCAACGGATTCCTGAAATAAAAATTGGTTTCACGCATTACAAATCAAAAGAAATTCCATGTTGTATGGAATTTGTATGTAAAACAGTAAAGGTGCTGTTCACACTACTTCATTTGGCGTGACAGCACCTTATGTATTATTTTTAACACCCGCAGTCAGATCCATGATGACCACAGGGACGGTTTTCCTCCGGATTCTTTCGGCGGCGGCACTCCTGTCTGCGTATACAGTCTTTCGCATGTCCCTCACAGATTACATAACTGCCTCCTTCAATCAGCAGTTCTTTTCCTCTCACAAGACACTCTGCCAGTTTCATCCGGGCACTTCCGTAAATAGCCTGTGCCGTCGTTCTTGCCACGTGCATCTGCTCCGCACACTGTTCCTGTGTCATACACTCCAGGTCAATCAGGCGAATACTCTCATACTCATCCAGTGTCATCACAACAATATCATTCCCCGTTTTCTTTCCGGACGGAACAAAGCGCTCACAGGCAGGTATCTCACAGATACGTCTTCTTTTACATGGTCTGGGCATAACAGTATCCTCCTTAAGTACATCCACCAGAAGCCAGATCCTTTTGACCCCTGCATAAATTTATGTTACAATAAAACGATGAAATAATTTTACCAGTATATTACGTAAAAATCAATGTTACTGTTTAACGGAGAACTACAAATCATGATCAGACCCGCAACCAGAGGCGATCTGCCTTCTATCCTTTCCATCTATGCTGCAGCCAGAAAATTCATGGCAGAAACCGGAAACGCTTCCCAATGGAATAACAGCTATCCGCCGATTTCCCTTGTTGAAGAGGACATACAGAAGAATCAGCTCTATGTCATCACCACCGACACAGTTGCACAGGATACTGTCCACAAGGATCCTGCCCCTTCATCCGGTACAGTCCATGCTGTATTTGCATTTCTGCCCGGTGAAGAACCGGATTATGATGTCATCACCGACGGACACTGGTTTTCCGACACACCTTACCGCGCCGTACACCGGGTTGCCAGTGACGGCACAATCCGAGGTGTAGTCAGCCAATGTATGGATTACTGTAAATCCCAATGCAGCCACCTGCGCATCGACACCCATGAAAATAACCGGGTCATGCAGCATCAGCTGGAGAAAAACGGTTTCCGCCGCTGCGGCATCATTCATATTGCAGACGGCAGTCCCCGGATTGCTTACGAATACGACAGTTCTGATGTATATTAGATATTCAGGGTGCAATCCTCACTCTGAATATCATTTACCTCTTCATCCCAGGCAATACACATTTCCGTCCACTGCTGCAAAGTTTCTTCCAGAAGCATACGGATTTCCTCTCCTTCTGAAAAAGACTCCTCATACAGTTCCCTGAGCTCTGCTTCCCGAAGTTTATCTTCCAGCAGAGCTGCTTTATTCTCCAGCCGTTCCAGATCTTCTTCCATCAGTCTCCGCTTCCAGTCCTGATAAGCTTCCTCCGTAGAAATCCTTCGAAATCTTCCCTTTTCCGCCTCCGGCACCTTCCGGAACCCATCAATCAGAGCTGTATCTTCCGCCGACATACCCATGCCCAGCAGTTTTCCGCCCATCATTTCTTCTTCCGGTTCTATATGATCTTCTTTACTCTGTTTTCGAACGGATTCCATTGCCTCTGCCTGTTTCTTCCGATGCAGATAATGGCGATAACCAAAGGGATAGTAAATCACCTGCTCCGGTTCAAATACCAGCAAAGCATCTGCCACCTGACTGATAAAATACCGGTCATGGGATACAAACAGCAGGGTTCCTTCATAGGCCCGAAAGGCTGCTTCCAATGTTTCCTTTGCCGGAATATCCATATGGTTGGTGGGTTCATCCAGTACCATGAAATTGGGACAGCACTGGAAAATTTCCGCAAACATCAGCCTTGATTTTTCGCCGCCGGATAATTCTCCGACCTTCACAGCCACATCCTGCCCTTTAAAAAGCCATCGTGCCAGTACACTCCTCGCATCCCGGTCCGTAAGTCCCGGATATTGCTTTCGAAAATGATCCAGCACCGAACAATCATCGTTTATGGATGCTGTCTGCTGATCAAAATATTGCAGAACCACCCGTTCACCCAGGATACATTTTCCCTTTATCGGAGGAATAAGCCCGGCTGCCGTCTTCAGAAACGTACTTTTCCCCACACCATTGGGACCAATCACGCCAATCTTCTGTCCCCGGCGGATCCGAAGACCCAGTTCCAGCAGCGCATGATCATAACCAATTTGCAGTTTCTCCGCCTCCAGCACATATCTGGCACTAATGGTTTCCGGCTGAATACCGGCAAAAACCGGACGAACATCCTCCCCATCCAGTTTTCCGATCCGCTGCATCCGATCCAGAATCTTCTGTCTGGATCTGGCAAAGGAAGCTTTTTTCGGCTTGTTCCGGAATTTTTTAATCAACTCATTCAACCGTTCCACTTCCGCCTGCTGCCGTTCCCATTCCTTTTGCTGAATCCGCCGATTTTTCTGTTTTTCCTCCACATAAGCAGAATAGTTTCCCGCATAGCGTCTGAGGGTACGATTTTCAATCTCATACACCACTTCTGCGGTTTCATCCAGAAAGAAACGATCATGAGACACCATCACCACAGCCTTTTCATACTGTTTAATCCACTGTTCAAGCCACACCAGCATATCCTGATCCAGATGATTGGTGGGTTCATCCAGCAGCAGCAGATCCGGTTTCATCAGCATCAGACGGATCAGGGCGATTCTGGTCCGCTGTCCACCTGAAAATTCGGACAGCTTTTTCTTCTTATCCGCTTTCCGAAATCCAAAACCGGTAAACAGGCGGTCATACTCCTGTTCATACAAAAAACGTTCCCGATCCCAGGTGTCCCGAACCGGGCAATAAAAAAGCAGCTCTTCCTCAACTGTCCGGTCAGAATCCTTCTCCGAATCAAATACCTGCTGTGACAGCATGCCAACGGTAATCTGCCGTGATGAACGAATCCCCGGCTGCATCCTTTTGTCATCCCGATCCAGATCCAGTTCACCGGACAACAGGCGAAGCAGAGTTGTCTTCCCGGTTCCGTTTCTTCCAACCAGCGCAATTTTTTCCCGACCGCGGATTTCAAAATCAAAATGGGACAGAATTACCTCGCCTCCAAGAGAAATAGTTCCGTCCTGTATCTGATATAACATTCCTTTTATCCTTCCTCTGTTTCCGTAAAGTCAAAGGACTTGTCTTCCTCCGCATGGAGAAAATCAAGGGACCTGTCATCCTCTGCATGAAGAAAATCAAAAGGTCTGCCATCTTCCGCATGGAGAAAATGCATCAGCATATAGGCACACATCAGCGCAACCCGTTCTTCCTTCAGAATACGGCGCACCTCATTTTTATCTGCAAGCACAATCTCCAGTTCTTCCGACTCTTCCAGTCCGGCAATACTGCAGCTGCCATCCGCATACCCATACACCGTTGCACAGGACTCATCCGTCATTCCCACGGTGGTGAATCTGGGTTCACTGTAGATGGAATCCACTTTCAGGGGATGAAAGGTCAGACCGGTCTCTTCTTTCATTTCCCGAACTGCTGCTTCCCCGAAATCTTCATTTTCTTCCACCAGACCCGCCGGAAACTCATAAACATAATCATTAATGGGATAACGATACTGCCGGATCAGCACAACACGGTCCCGTTTCGGTCCGTATACACTGTAGATCACAACGCCATCCGCATTGTTCTTATGGGTTACCGCTTTCAGTTCCTCCACCTTCTTCGCTCTGGATGCGACAAAATATTTGGACTCTTTTCCATTTTTATGTGTAACATCAAATGTAAAAAAATTCAGGAAACGATATCCTGTCTCCTGTGTGATCTTTCTGATGATTCCCATGATATTTTTCTCCTGCCACTGATTTTCTCATTCCACTTCTGATTTTCTGCCGCTGTATCTGCAAAATCAACAGCAGATTCTGCTTTCATCTGCAGTTTCAAAACAATTTATGCTTTGTCCGAATCAATTTTAACTGATTTACTTTCATAACTCAAGCAATGTAAAAAATTTTCTCCAATTCCAATCTCCCTGTTTCTCCGCACAACGAAACAGAGCGGCTTTTCCAGCCGCTCTGTTTAATAAAAGGAGAAAGTTATGAAAAAAATCTATCTAAAAAAACTTGTAATCCATTCATTCACGAAAGGTACCGGATGGAACCTTTCTGTTTTTCATGGTTTCATCTTACACCCCATTTGTGAGAATACTGTGACCCATATTTGAATGAATTGTGAACATTCAGGAAATTTTTCGTAACAATCCGTCCTTTTGTTCATCAAACCAATGTCATTTCAAACCGGTTATTCCTTTTATCCACTGAACACAGACTACACTTCCAGCTTCAGATCACCGTCTTTAATCCAGCCGATTTTTCGGAATACTTCACCCAGAATATATGTAATGACTGCCGGCAGAATGAAACAAACCAGAATAATACCAACCCACATGCCGGTACCGCTTTCATTCATGGCCGTATAAACACCAATCGGTCCCACCAGACCGCAGGTACCCATACCGGCACCGGCTGCAATATTTTCCATTTTGAAAATGACAGTGGCAATTGGACCCGTGATCATGGATGTCAGAATCGGCGGAATCCATACTCTGGGATTTTTTACAATATTTCCGATCTGCAGCATGGAAGTGCCAAGGCCCTGTGCAAAGAAACCATCCCAGCCATTTTCTTTAAAACTCATAACGGCAAAGCCGATCATCTGCGCACAGCATCCTGCTGTTGCTGCACCGCCTGCAATGCCATCCAGGGAAAGCATAATACAGATCGCTGCGGAACTGATGGGCAGTGTCAGAGCGATACCAACCAGTGCGGATACGATGATACCCATCAGGAAGGGCTGCATCTCTGTGGCTGCTTTCACCAGATTGCCGAATGCTGTCATAAAGCCGGAAACACCCGGTCCCACAAACATGGCGATTACGGTACCGGAGAAAATCGTTACAGCAGGGGTAACCAGAATATCCACACGGGTTTCCTTGGATACCAGCTTACCCAGTTCCACACCAACAATAGTAGCCAGCAGAGCACCAACAGGACCTCCCAGAGAATTCCCTGCAAAACCAACCGTAGCTGCCGAAAACAGAACCAGCTGCGGTGCATGCAGTGAATAGGCAATCGCTACACCAAGGGCAGGACCTGTGGCTGCCTTCAGACCTGCGTACTCCTGAATGGTTTTAAACAGTTCAATTCCTGTCTTGTCACCCAATGTGCCAAAAATAGTACCAATCAGAAGGGATGCAAACAAACCAAATGCCATGGCACCCATGGCGTCTACCAGATAAGTCTTTGCACTGATATTGACCCCTTTTTTCTTCAAGAACTCTTTCATAAATAATTTCCTTTCCTGAAACATCCTCATGAATCTGTAATTATCTGAAACACAGCTGAAAACAGTTTTCTGTGAGGTTCCGGTCACAGAAAAAAGTTTACAGAAATGTTCCTGATAAGTATACATGTTTACAGCTGTAAATGCAACTGTAAAGTAGTGCTGTTTTTAAAAAAGAAACCAATCAGCAAATATTCCATTTTTCCGGAACATGATCCGGCAGGACATACCAAAAAACGAAACAGCCCGGTATAAACCGGGCTGCTCCGCTAGACAACTATATCAGAAAAAAGAAACATACAAACGAGTACACTATACTCCATGGGAGTATGTGTATACTATAAATGATTTCCTCTTTGTTGTCAATCTGAAATAATACTTTTTTGTCAGATCACCTATTTAATAACTTCCTTGCCACCCATATAAGGACGAAGTGCTTCCGGAATCCGTACGCTGCCGTCAGCCTGCAGATTATTCTCCAGGAATGCGATCAGCATTCTGGGCGGAGCAACCACTGTATTGTTCAGTGTATGTGCAAAATATTTATTGCCGTTTTCATCCTTTACACGGATTTTCAGACGTCTTGCCTGTGCATCTGTCAGATTGGAGCAGCTGCCTACTTCAAAGTACTTCTTCTGTCTGGGAGACCATGCTTCCACATCCACAGATTTTACCTTCAGATCTGCCAGGTCACCGGAACAGCATTCCAGAGTTCTGACGGGAATATCCAGCGAACGGAACAGATCCACTGTGTTCTGCCACAGTTTATCAAACCACATGGGGCTTTCTTCCGGTTTGCAGACAACAATCATCTCCTGCTTTTCAAACTGATGGATACGGTATACACCCTTTTCTTCAATACCATGGGCACCCTTTTCCTTACGGAAGCAGGGAGAATAGCTGGTCAGGGTATGTGGAAGCTGTTCTTCCGGAATGATAGTGTCAATGAACTTACCGATCATGGAATGTTCACTGGTACCGATCAGATACAGATCTTCTCCTTCGATCTTATACATCATGGCATCCATTTCATCAAAACTCATAACACCGGTAACCACGTTGCTGCGGATCATGAAAGGCGGTACACAGTATGTGAAACCACGGTCAATCATAAAATCTCTTGCATAGGAAATAACTGCAGAGTGCAGTCTTGCAATATCTCCCATCAGATAGTAGAAGCCATTGCCTGCCACTTTTCTTGCGCTGTCCAGATCAATGCCGTTGAATTTTTCCATAATATCTGTATGATAAGGTACTTCAAAATCAGGTACAACCGGTTCGCCGTAACGCTGTACTTCCACGTTTTCACTGTCATCTTTACCGATCGGTACAGAAGGATCGATAATATTCGGAATGGTCATCATAATCTTTGTGATCTTTTCTTCCAGTTCTGTCTGAAGTGTCTCCAGTTCTGCAAGGCGTGCAGCATCTGCAGCAACCTTTGCCTTCACCTGTTCAGCTTCTTCCTTTTTACCCTGTTTCATCAGGCCGCCGATCTGTTTGGAAAGTGTGTTCTTTTCCGCTCTCAGATTGTCACGTTCCTGCTGTGCAGCACGTTTCTGCTTATCCAGTTCAATTACTTCATCCACAAGGGGAAGCTTATGGTCCTGAAATTTATTGCGGATATTCTGTTTTACGATTTCAGGATTTTCTCTGACAAATTTTAAATCTAACATAATGATCTCCCTTCAAATAAAAAAATCCCATGAGTCATCACTGACCCATGGGACGGAATATCTGTTTCTGATATTATTCCGCGGTGCCACCCACGTTACTGCAGAACGAAAGTTCTGCAATCTCTTATCAGGCAGGATATAGGCTGCCGGCCTCCGATTCATCACCGGGCACTGGAAAATGGAAAGGAAAGTCCTGACACCGGCTCACACCAGCCGCCGGTTCTCTGAAGAAAGGGGCATCTCCGTAGTTTTCGTCATCGTGCATGTTTTATGGACTTTCTCATTATAAACACAGTTTCTGAATTTTGCAAGCCCCAAAGAACAAAAAAGCCGGACAGAAAAAAATGCAGCCATGGATAGGCTGCATTTTTTCAGAGAAGATTCACTATGAAAAAAGAAAGAAAACTTATTCGTAATACTGTGGTCCCCATCACAGTATCGATGAAGGATTCGGTCTGTTTCTGTCCTTCATCTGTTTAAAAGTATACGGGAGAAATATGACTATTCTGTGAACAAATTCTGTTCTTTTTCTAAACTTCATAAACTTCCCATAAAAAAAGGATAAAAAGTTCATTATACCGTATCTACCAGAGCTTCAGCAGGGAAATTGCTTTGCAGATCAGCTTGTATATCGGTGTTTCCAGCTCTGCTGCCGCAAGCTTCAGTTCTTTACGGATTTCAATTCCCTGCGGACAATGCTTTTCACATTTTCCACAGGATTTACAATTGGAGGCACTGTGAGGCTGTTTGCGAAATGCCATGCAGCGCAGATACTCTTTTCTTGCAGTTTTGGGTGTATCGGTGTACATCTCATTGTAACAGCGGAATACCCCCGGAATATCCACATGATGCGGGCAGGGCATACAGTATCCGCAGCCGGTACAGCCAACCTTTATCTTTTTGGATATTTCCTCTTTTGCATATTCAATCAGCTTCTGCTCTTTCTTACTCATGCAGCCCACCGGCGAATGACCGGCACATCGGACATTTTCCTTTACCATTTTCACAGAATTCATACCGGAAAGAACCACGGTTACCTCCGGCTGATCCCAGAGCCAGCGAAGGGCTGTTCCTGCCGGTGAACATCCTCCCTCTGCAAATGCTTTCTTTGCTGTTTCCGGCAGCAGATTCACCAGTCTGCCTCCCCGCAGCGGTTCCATAATAATAACAGGAATTCCCCTGGATGCTGCATACTGAAGTCCTGTTCTCCCTGCCTGACTGTGCTCATCCATATAATTGTACTGAATCTGACAGAAATCCCAGTCATAGGCATCGATCAATTCCAGAAAATTTGCAGTATTGCCATGATAGGAAAATCCGATATTGCGAATCTGTCCGTTGTCCAGTTTTTCCCGAATCCAGTCATCCACACCAAGTCCGCAGAGTTTCTTCCAGGTGGACAGATCGGTCAGCATGTGCATCAGATAATAATCCACATGATCCGTTTTCAGACGCTTCAGTTCTTCCTGAAAACACCGTTCCATGCCCTCTCTGGACTTAATCAGATAGTGGGGCAGTTTCGTGGCGATATAAACAGAATCCCTCAGATTGTTTCTTTGCAGAATGGTTCCCAGAGCCGCTTCACTGCCGCCGTAAACATACGCTGTATCAAAATAATTCACCCCGGCATCAATTGCCGCCAGAATTTCTCTCTCCGTTTTTTTCAGGTCAATCTGACCGTGTTTTTTGGTAAAACGGAGACAGCCATACCCCAGAATAGACAGCTGTGTCCCCTTCCTGTCAGAACGGTAAAGCATAATATGTTCCTCATCTTTCTTAAGATATCTGCCTGGACAAAGTCTTCAGAATCTGCAGGTTTTTTCCAGACATTTTTTATATTACATTTACTGTTCTTTTCCGTCAAGTACCATACCGAAGCATAGCCGGGCGAAGGAAACTTACAGTATTTTAATATTTAAATACTTGAGAAATTTGTAAAAGTAAGATACAATCAATCCTGATATGCCCGCATCGGGATAAGGCATACCGGGAAAATAAGCTGGAAATAAAATAACCTGAATGGTTCGGGCTGAGATAAAAGGGAGGTCCTGTTATGGATACAGTCTGTGAATATTGCGCCTATTTCACTTATGATGAAGAGGACAATGAATACTATTGCGATGTCTATATGGATGAAGATGATGCAGTACGTCTCGCCATGAGCCACTACAAAAACTGCCCCTACTTCCGATCAGGAGATGAATACGCTGTTGTACGAAAGCAGATTTGATCTGTTTTATCCTTATTGATATTTTTTTATCATATGACGTGTCGCTTTTTACTAATTGCACATGAATTAGTACAATAATTCGTCATTCAGTCCACTATAATGTACAATTGCCCTTTCCTTCTATTATTTATGCACAATTTTAAGAAAGTCATTCCATTATATCATGTGATAATTCCCTATTGATTTATCGTATAAAGTATAGTAATATAAAGCCATGGTTAAGGAGATTTCAAACCAAAGTACCAAAGGTAAGATTTCACTGATGGCCTGGCTCATAGACTGCGCCGTATAAAACGGCATTTTCTCCCTATATATCGAAAGACCCCGCCTGCATGCGGGGTCTTTTCATGTTGTGTTGCTGTCTTTTATTTCAATATCATATTATCTTTTATTTTAACCTGACTTTTCTCAATGCTGCTGCATCCTGAATCACCAGCGTTTTTTCGTCGAAACGCAATACACTTCGCACTTCAATATCATTCAGCTTCTCTTCGTATTTACATACACCCGTCAAATTGTATACGGCAATCTGTGTGCTGTTGAAGGCAACAATTCCGTCTCCCGAAAAATCAATGCAGCTGTATTCAAAATCGATATCTCTGTCAATAATCTGTTTACCCGTCTTATCGAACACCAGCATCCGGTAAGAGGGTTTATATTCCTGCATGGTTTCTGCTTCCGCAGTTCCTTCATCTGCTGCTGCCCGGGTTTCCCCCTCACTGCCCTCTGCTTCCGAATTGTCTGCTGCATTCTTTTCCAGAACCACACCAATATATTGATCATTATGGAAAACGGAGCGGATTTTGGAATTCAGTTCACATCTTTTTACCAGTTCAGGCTGTGACGCATTTCGTGTGGAATAAAAATCAACCGCATTCTCTGCTACGGCAGCGCTGTTCTGATTGTCAAAGAACATCACTTCCGGCACCAGAGTCTCTTTATAGTCACGGAATCCCCCCACAACACGGTCTGCATTGTTCTTTCCGACTTCAAAATTACGGAATACCACCTGATTCATCATGGTACCTTCCTGGGCATAAATGTAAGAAGTCATCAGCTCATTGCCATCCGGTGATACAGCAATATCCAGAGGATATCCGTCTCCTGTAATCAGCGTTTTAATCTCCAGTTCCAGCTGAGATCCGTCTTTTTTAAAGTAATTGATATAATTGCTTGTCTGATCATCCAGCATCACTGCCACAACACCATTTTCAGAAATATCTGCCTTCAGAATGCTTTTCGTGGTCTCCACTGAGCCTGTACATCCTTCTTTATTGCAGATAAACAAAGAATGGCCTTTGATGTCATAAATCACCGCATACTGTCCTCTGACGGAAATAGCAGGCACATCCATATTGAATGCCTGATTCCATACCACATTGCCATTCTGATCCATACAGCTGATACCGTCCTGGCTGTAATGCAGTATCACGTCATGAAAGGAGATGTACGATGAGTAAACATTTTCCGATGCGGATGTCTGCCACACCACTTCCATGTTGCGGAAACGGTGGTTTCGATCTATATAAAAAACAGTTGTACCTATCACTGTTATAACTGCAGCAATCATGGCAATCCATTTCAGATACCTGCGGAAAGTCTGGAAATGCTCCATGAAGGATTGTTTTTTTCTGGCCGTTCCTTCAATAATATGCTCTTTCCAGAAATCCGTCCTTGCCTTTTTTGATACATTATCCTTCCCAAGCGGATTTTCAAAAGCCCGATCTGATCGGTTTTTCTTTCTTCCTGTTTCCTCAACTTTATCGATACTGCCTGATCTTTTTCTTTTTTTCTTTCCCGGGGAATGCCCGTCTCCGATTTTATCTGAAAAAGCATCACCGTTCTGTTTTGCCTCTCCTTCCGGTTCCGACTGTTCATTCTCCTGTAAAGCATCCCCCTCAAAGGAAGGATCCCCCTCTGTTTTCGGAAACTCTGTTTCATTTACATGGGATTCATCCTGATTTTGGGTCTTCTTCTCCGTTTCCTGAACAGAGTCACCGGAAGTCTCATCCGTATCTGCTTTATAGTATATTACCTTCTTGCCGGTTTTGGGTTTCTGCCAGATTACAATATTCTCTTCATTCCCCTGTCCGTTCTCTCCGGCCGGCTTATCCTGTTTGTTCATTTCATCCATATGTTAATTCTGTCCGCTCCTGTTTTATGGTATAAGTCCGCTTTTTACGTTTCTTATACACTTTTTGCCTGTGTACCACTCGGTCATACACTGTTTTATCTTTTCGGGTCCCGAAACCATGTATTCTCACGCATATTCTTCAGGATATGAAATACACGACCTTCTGACCCTTGTATCATATCATACTACAAGCATCTGAAAATTACAAGAAATTACTATCTCTTTGGAAGTGTCAGTATCGTCCCGTATTTCAGCCGCATCGGATCGGAAATATTATTTTCCAGACAGATTGCATCCACCATATCACTGGTTCCATAATATTTCTCACTGATTGCATACAGACTGTCTCCTTTTTTTACCAGATATTTCATGGGAAATACATAGTTTCCGGATGCACTCTTCAACTCTTCCTGTTCCGTTCCCACACCTCCTTCCGTCCCTGTCCTGCTTCCCGTTCCTGTACCACCTTCCGTTTCTGTCTTATCTCCTGCCGTATTTCCTTCTATTCCTGCCTTATTTTCCGCCGCTTCTCCGCTTTCTATCCCCAGCCTGTTTCCTGTTCCTGCACTTTCTTCCGGTTCCGTCCTGTCATCTGCGCTGCTGCTGTCTCCCGATTTGCCGTCTGTTTCCGGTTTTACCGCCCCCATTTCCGTTCCTGCAGAATCATCGAAAACATCTTCTGTTTCTGTTTTCACAGTGCCTTTCGCCAGTATTTCTTCCACCAGAGAACTGCCCTGAGAAGCTGCCTGATTGATCTTGCTGAGATGAATCTGATCGGAAAAAAGCAAAAACGCCAAAACAAATATTCCTGCCACCGATACCAGTCTCACCAGAATATCCACCCTGTTATTCTTCTCAGCAGCCGGCTTTTCACCGGCTTTTCCCCCTGTTTTTTCAGCCGGAACATCCGTCCCGGCCAGCAATTTCCTACGTCGTTTCCTGGCCGAATCCCGGTTCGGTTTCTTCTCCGCAGATCGCATGGACTGCTCCGCGCTTTTTTCATTCTGATATTCCGGAATATGTTCTGCGGACTTTTTCTGATCCAGTATCCGCAGACTCTCATTTCTCATGATATAAGCCTGCATTTCCTCATTTTTCTCATAATATATGTAATATCCGGTCAGCTTGACCATACTGTGTCCGGAATAGGCAAATACCTCCTCCTGTTCTCCATTCTGAAACAGAATCTGATATTCTCCCGGAAAATGTTTTTCATAAATACGAACCAGATCTACCTCAGAAGCCCTGGTATTTTTACTGCTGAAAAAGAATCCGCAGATCTCAAGCCCGGGGAAATAAATACTGTTTTCTGCTGCCGTTTTTGCAGGTGTCTGTCCCTGTGTTTTCCAGAAGGGATCCTTTACCGTAACTGCACCGCGTATAAATAAATGCATCACGCCATTTATTCTCTGCTTTCTTCCCAGCAGAATACCTCCTGCAATGCCTCCTTCCTCCAGTTCTTTCAATCTCTGCATGTATGTATGTACGTAATCCTCAATATATACTCGAATCCAGTTTTCCTTTTCACCAATCTGACGAATGTTTTTCGGTAAATTATTCTGCTCCATAATATGCCTCCATGAATTGAATTTCTGTCCGTGACAGTCATCATGTTAGCACAGCAAAAATTCGGAGTCTGTCGAATCACGCCGGACTCCGCTTAAAAAAATTCTATTATTTTCGCCTCATTTTGCATTTTCAGAAAACGGCATGCATGATCCCCTGTCTGATGCAGTCTGCCATATTCATAACCAGTCCAAGACGGATGTTCTGAAGCAGAACCGGCTCCATCCGGCTTCCCCAGCTCACAACACCGGTTATGGCAATATCTCCCACCATCTTCAGGTTTTTGTTTACCCCGCAGCCCGGCCTTAAACCACCGGAAGCTAAGGTAATGCATCCAACTGAATTGCGGCTTCCCACAGAAGCATCAATTGCCACAACAACGTATTCCGGGAAATCTCTTTCAATCACTTCAACCACCGAATCCAGATTTACCGCATGCACCGGCAGTGTTAAAGTACCAACCACAACCACATCCGGATTCTGCATCCGGTCATCCTGCATTTTAAGCAGATGCCCGGTAAGCGGTCCCAGACTGTCCCCTGTGGAACGATCACTTCCTATACACAGAAATAAAACAGAAGTTTTTCCCTCCCTGATTTTCACCTGTTGAATCAGCTCTGTTAATTGTATCCCAAACTGTTCCTCTTCAAACTCCTCACCGGAATTATAATATCTCACATAGTTCCTGTTCATGATTCCATTGCTCTCCGTTTATCCCAAATACAGAAAATTCTTTTTCTCTTTCATTATTCCCCCATATAAATTTTTGTATACCAGAACCCTCCATTTCTGCACGGAAAATAATCTGTAAAGCCAAATATCTTTGCAAGGGCACGCTCCTGTTCGCTGTTTTCGCCCGGCACCCCCATAAACCACTGATTCTCATCCTGTCCATCGCTGTTTTTGTCTTCCATGCGAAGCAGGAATATCTGCCGAAACCTGCTGTAGGCCTGACGGACAAACTGATTCTGGGCCAGAATCCAGTTATTTCTGGGCAATCTCCCAATATCAGAAGGACGAATCCGAAGCACTTCGCAGATATGGCGTCCCGACTGTGACGCTTCGGTATTGGAAATGACAGGGCGGATATCCACATGAGGATATCTGGAACACAACTTTTTCCACAAAATCAGGGATTCTGTTTTCTCCACCTCCGCTGCATGAAGAACTGCTTTCTGCACTTCCAGTTCTTCCTCACATTCCTTTGTCTTCTGCACATCCGGTTCTTCCTCATCTGTTTCTGCTTTCTGCTCTTGAGGCTCTTCCTCAGTTTCCTCTGTTCTCTGCCCTTCAGACAGTTCACCACTTTCCTCTTTCTTCCACTCTTTGGATTCTTCCTTACATTCCTCTGTCTTTAATGTCTCCTCTGTTTTCTCTTCATTCTCCTCTGATCTTGTTTCTTCCTTTGGTGCAGGAGCCACATATATCATTTCCGGCTTTCTTTCTTCTTTTTCTTTCGGTTCCTCTTTTAAAGCTTCTCTTTTCACATCTTTCCATAAAGTCATGTAAAACTGATTTCTGTTTCCCGCACCCTGAAGGCAGATTCCGCAGATCTGTGAAAATGTATATCCGCTGTTCCAGACATTTTCCGTATTGGTGCTGCTTCTGAATTCCCCATGTCCATTCAGCAATGAAATTTCTCCCACTTTAATCCGTTTCTCCCGGTCATCGATCAGAAAAAGCTCCACAGGACGTCCGCCTTTCTGATAGATTCCGTTTACCGCCACCTGCACCTTCATCCTCTGTTCCCTGATTTCCACTTTAACAAAGCCGGCATTGCGCAGTTTTCTTCCATTTTCATATGCATAAATATAAGATAAAAATCTTCTGAAACCCACGGTTTCCATTGTACCCTTCGAACTTTCAGCCATATAAAAAAGCCTCCCTTCACAACATCTATATGAAGAGAGGCTATCCTTTATGCTACTATGACTCCAGTATATTGGTCAGCTCTGCAAACTGTTCCAGTGTCAGTGCTTCCCCACGAATATTGGCCTTCAGACCCATCTGCTCCAGTGCTTCTGTAATCTGTTCCTTGCTGAAAGGAATATCCGGTGCATTGTTCAGACCGTTTACCAGTGTTTTCCTCCTCTGATTAAAGGAAGCTCGAATCAGACGGAACATCATCTTTTCATTGTTTACCGAAACTGCAGGTGTCTGATGTCTGCGAAGAACAATCACAGCAGAACCAACATTGGGCCGCGGAATAAAGCAGTTGGGCGGTACATTGGCTGCAATCACCGGGTCAGAATAATACTGTACTGCCAGAGAAAGTGCTCCATAATCCTTATTACCGGGACCGGATTTCATACGGTCTGCCACTTCTTTCTGCACCATTACCGTGATGCTGTCCAGAGGTACCTCCGCTTCAAAAAGTCCCATGATAATAGGCGTGGTGATGTAATAGGGAAGATTGGCAACCACCTTAATGGGTTTTCCGCCATTTTCCTCTTCCACCAGCTTCCCAAGATCCAGCTTCAGTATATCATTGTGAATAATCTTTACGTTATCATAAACAGAAAGCGTATCCTGAAGGATCGGAATCAGGTTGTTGTCAATTTCAACTGCAATTACTTTTGCTGCCCGTTCCGCCAGCATCTGGGTCATGGTACCGATACCGGGACCGATTTCCAGGACACAGTCCCCGGGACCAACCTCTGCTGCATCCATAATTTTCTCCAGAACATGCATATCAATCAGAAAATTCTGTCCGAATTTTTTCTGAAAGTTAAACTGATATTTTTGCAGGACAGCGATTGTTTCCTGCGGATTTCCCAAATTTGCCATATTCGATCCATCGTCTCCTTTTTTCGAAGCTTTCGTACCTGAAATACTCCGCTTTATGCAATGCCGTAAAATCTGCAGGCATTTTCCCACGCAGCTTCCAGTACTTCATCCTTTGTGATTCCCTTCAGGACAGCAATTTCCTCTGCCACATAATGAAGCTTTTCCGATGAATTTCTCTTGCCGCGGAAGGGCACCGGAGCCAGATACGGTGCATCGGTTTCCAGAAGAATTCTGTCCAACGGAACTTCCGCTGCAACCTGCTTCATTTTTTTCCCGTTTTTAAAGGTAACCACACCGCCGATACCCAGATAATAACCCATTTCCAAATATTCTCTTGCCTGCTCCGGACTGTAGGAATAACAGTGCATGACAATGTTCATATCTTCCGGCTTTTCCGCCTGAAATGCCTTCAGAATTTCCATGGTATCCTGTGCAGCCTCTCTGCTGTGAATGATCACCGCCTTGTGCATCTCCCTGGCCAGCTGCAGCTGACGCAGAAACCACTTTTTCTGCACATCCCGTTCGGTGGAATCCCAGTAGTAATCCAGACCGATCTCACCGACAGCCACCATTTTTTCATGCTTTAAGGCATGTCGAATGATCTCAAAATTCTCATCTGTCAGTTCCTTTGCATCATCCGGATGTACACCGGCAGCCCCATAAATAAAAGGATATCGATCGATCAGATCGAGGGTTGCCGCCACACCGGCAAGATTGGCAGACACATTGATGATCCGTTCCACCCCTTCTTCCTGCACCTGCACAAAAAGGGCTTCCCGATCCTCATCAAACGTTTCATCATCATAGTGTGCATGTGTATCAAATATTTTCTTCATCTATACTCTCTTTTCTGTAAATGATCATACTTTTCAGCAGGCATTTGCATTTTTCTCCAAAAATACCCATATTAAACGCCGAATGCACAATCAGGCTCCCGCCAGACGGCAGAAGCCTGAAATTCCAGTTCAAATCGAACGATATACTATTTTATCAGGGAACAAACGAATTCGATCCCATGAACCATCGGATGGATCAGCAGATTTCAGAGCCGCAGATCATATCCTTATCCGGTGTCATCACGGACAGATTTCCTTCATCATCGGATGCTGCAAGAATCATACCCTGAGACTCCACACCACAAAGCTTGCAGGGCTTTAAGTTGGTTACCACAGCAACCTTCTTGCCCACCATCTGTTCCGGCTTGTAGTATTTGGCAATACCGGATACGATCTGGCGAACCTCATCCCCTACGCGAACCTGCATTACCAGAAGCTTCTTCGCCTTCTTAACCGGTTCACAGCTCAACACTTCACCCACACGAAGCTGTACCTTTGCAAAATCATCAATGGTGATTTCCGGCTTTGCTTCCACCTGAGGATACTTGATCTCAGGCTCTGCTGTCGCTGCGCGCTTTGCTTCGATTTCTTCCATAACCTTCTTTGCATCCAGTCTTGCAAACAGGATTTCCGGCTTGTCAGTTACCTTGCCTCCGTCATATTTGCCAAAAACATCCAGTTCATCCAGCATACGATAGCTGCCGTTTAACTGTGCGAAAATCTTTTCTGCAGTTTCCGGCATGAAGGGCTGCAGAAGGCTTGCACCGATGCAGATGCTTTCCACCAGATTATAAAGAACTTCAGCCAGACGAGGCTTGTCTTCCTCATTCTTTGCCAGAACCCAGGGAGCTGTTTCATCAATATATTTATTGCATCTCTTAAACAGATTGAATACTTCTGTAATGGCATCTGCCACACGAAGACCTTCCATCTTATCCTGAACCTTCTTCACTGCATCCAGAACTGTTGCCTTCAGATCTGCATCCACCTCACCGGTTGCACCGGTGGATTTTACTTCTCCGCCAAAATACTTATTGCTCATGGCAATGGTACGGTTTACCAGATTGCCCAGGGTATTGGCCAGATCGGAGTTCATGCGCTCAATCAGCAGTTCCCATGTGATCACGCCATCATTTTCAAAAGGCATTTCATGCAGAACGAAGTAACGAACTGCATCCACACCGAACATATCCACCAGATCATCTGCGTAAATTACATTACCCTTGGACTTTGACATCTTGCCATCGCCCTGCAGCAGCCAGGGATGACCAAATACCTGCTTCGGCAGCGGAATATCCAGAGCCATCAGCATGATGGGCCAGTAAATGGTATGGAAACGAAGGATATCCTTACCGATCAGATGGAGATCAGCCGGCCAGTATTTGTCAAACATCGGGTCGGAATTGCCATCCAGATCAAAGCCCAGACCGGTAATATAGTTGGTCAGTGCATCAATCCACACATAAACAACGTGCCTGGGATCGAAATCCACGGGAATACCCCATGAGAAAGAAGTTCTGGATACACAAAGATCCTGCAGACCTGCCTTCAGGAAGTTGTTCATCATCTCGTTCTTTCTGGAAACCGGCTGAATAAATTCCGGATGTTCTTCGATATACTGAATCAGACGATCCGCATACTTGCTCATACGGAAGAAATACGCTTCCTCTTTGGCCGGTTTTACTTCCCGTCCGCAGTCAGGACACTTACCGTCCACCAGCTGGGATTCTGTAAAGAAGGATTCACAGGGAGTGCAGTACATACCTTCATAATAACCTTTATAAATATCACCCTGATCGGTCAGTTTCTTAAAAATCTTCTGAACCTGAACCATATGATCTTCATCCGTCGTACGGATAAATTTGT